>NZ_JAFCTN010000010.1:0-102590 GCF_049896045.1 Pseudomonas sp. PWP3-1b2 | reverse complement strand
TAGAACGAAGTGCTGGAAAAATCCACGCTTGCACTTTGGGTGCGGTCACGGAATACCGGGTGATCGAAATCGATCTCAAAGCTCACTTTAAAGCCTTCGAACGGGACGAAGGTGGCGCGCTTGTCGCCGTCTTCTACTGTCACTTCCCGCAGAATGCGAATGAACTTCTTGGCTGCGTCCTGCTCTTCCAGGCCGGCAGATTGAATCAAGAATACGAAGGGTCCAGCGCTGCCATCCATGATAGGGACTTCGGACGCGGAGAGCTCGACGTAGGCGTTATCGATGCCCAAACCGGCCATGGCCGAGAGCAGGTGCTCCACCGTGTCCACTTTCACGTCACCGTTGACCAACGTGGTCGACATCGTGGTTTCGCCAACATTTTCCGCGCGAGCAGGAATCTGCACCACAGGGTCCAGGTCGGCACGAACAAACACGATGCCGGTGTCGACAGGTGCAGGCTTGAGGGTCAGGTATACCTTCTCCCCGGAGTGCAGACCTACACCTGTGGCACGGATAATATTCTTCAGGGTGCGTTGTTTAATCATGGCTTGGACCGCTTCAGCGCAAATTGCGAACTGGTATCAACAAAGGCTGGCGATAATAACAGACCAGACCTTTGCTGAACACCAATCACCTTCATAGCCCTGATACATTCCATTAATCGGCCTGACGACGCAGGAATGCCGGGATGTCCAGGTAGTCCAGATCATCTTGCGGATTCAAGCTACGGGACGCTGCAGCACCGGCCTGAGCCTGGTTGCGCATCACGGTCGGACGGTCCAGATCACGGTAGTTCACCGACGGCAGTTCCTGGCGCGAAGGCGCTGGGGCTGCAGCCGCTTGGCTGGCGTGGCTGGCCTGGCTGTTATGCAGGGTGTTGTCGATCACCTTCACAGGCTTCTCGATTTTCGCGCCCAGGCCGGTAGCAACCACGGTCACGTGCAGTTCATCACGCATGTCCGGATCGATAACGGTACCGACTTTGACCATGGCGTGCTCGGAAGCGAAGGCTTCGATGATGCTACCCACGTCGGAGTACTCACCCAGGGACAGGTCAGGACCGGCGGTGATGTTCACCAGGATGCCGCGTGCGCCTTGCAGGTTCACGTCTTCCAGCAACGGGTTGCGGATGGCCGCTTCAGTGGCTTCACGTGCACGGTTTGGACCGCTGGCGCAGCCAGTGCCCATCATCGCCATGCCCATTTCGCTCATGACAGTACGTACGTCGGCAAAGTCGACGTTGATCATGCCTGGGCGCTTGATGATGTCGGAGATACCGCGAACGGCACCGGCCAGTACATCGTCAGCCTTGGCGAATGCGGACAGCAAGCTTGCGTCCTTGCCCAGGATGGTCAGCAGCTTCTCGTTGGGAATGGTGATCAACGAGTCGACGCTTTCAGACAGCAGACGGATGCCTTCGTCGGCGATCTGCATGCGCTTGCGGCCTTCGAACGGGAACGGACGGGTCACGACAGCAACTGTCAGAATCCCCATTTCCTTGGCCACTTCGGCAATGATCGGGGCTGCACCGGTACCGGTACCGCCGCCCATGCCGGTGGTGATGAACACCATGTTGGTGCCTTGCAGCACTTCAGCAATACGCTCGCGATCTTCCAGCGCGGCTTGACGGCCGACTTCCGGATTGGCGCCAGCGCCGAGGCCCTTGGTCACGGCTGTGCCCAATTGCAGGATGGTCCGCGCGCCGATGCTTTTCAGCGCTTGGGCATCAGTGTTGGCGCAGATGAATTCAACGCCTTCAATGTTGCTCTTGACCATATGGTTGACAGCGTTGCCGCCGCCACCGCCGACACCGATCACTTTGATGACCGGGCTTGCGGGGATGTTGTCTACGAGTTCGAACATGTTCCCTCTCCTTTCGTTATCTCTAGTTTTTTCGCCTACTGCTTGCTGCGGTGTTGCGGTAAATCTTTAGAAATTGCCTTTTACCCAAGCCTGCAGCCGCTCGAACAACGGCGTTTTCGCTTCGTCGTCGTTGTTGCGGTAGCTGTCACGGATGCTTGGGCCCGACAGGGAAATGCCGTCGGTCTGCTTTTGCAGCCCGTACAACAGCAAGCCCACACCGGTGGAATAAATCGGGTTGCGCACTACGTCGCCCAGGCCTTTGACGCCATGGGGCACGCCCAGGCGAACCGGCATGTGGAAGATTTCCTCGGCCAGTTCGACCGCGCCTTCCATCTTCGAAGTGCCACCGGTCAGCACGATGCCGGCCGGGATCAAATCTTCGTAGCCACTGCGGCGCAGTTCAGCCTGGATCAGGGTGAACAGCTCGTCGTAACGCGGCTCGACCACTTCGGCCAGGGCCTGACGCGACAGCTCGCGCGGTGGACGGTCGCCAACGCTTGGCACCTTGATGGTTTCACCGGCACCGGCCAGTTTGGCCAGGGCGCAGGCGTAGCGGATCTTGATTTCTTCGGCGTACTGGGTCGGTGTACGCAGCGCCATGGCGATGTCGTTGGTGACCTGATCGCCCGCAATCGGGATCACGGCGGTGTGACGGATCGCGCCTTCGGTGAAGATCGCGATGTCGGTGGTGCCGCCGCCGATGTCGACCAGGCACACGCCCAGTTCTTTTTCGTCGTCGGTGAGTACCGAGTAGGCCGAGGCCAACTGCTCAAGAATGATGTCGTCGATTTCCAGGCCGCAGCGGCGCACGCATTTTTCAATGTTCTGTGCGGCGTTGACGGCGCAGGTCACCACGTGAACCTTGGCTTCCAGACGTACGCCCGACATGCCCAGCGGCTCGCGAACGCCTTCCTGGTTATCGATCACGTAGTCCTGCGGCAGGGTGTGCAGCACGCGCTGATCAGCCGGGATCGCCACAGCCTGAGCGGCGTCGAGGACGCGCTCAAGGTCGGCGGCGCTGACTTCACGGTCGCGAATCGCCACGATGCCGTGGGAGTTCAGGCTGCGAATATGGTTGCCCGCCACGCCGACGAATGCCGAGTGAATCCGGCAACCGGCCATCAGCTGCGCTTCTTCAATCGCGCGCTGGATCGATTGCACGGTGGACTCGATGTTCACCACCACGCCTTTCTTCAGGCCCCGGGACGGATGCGTGCCGATACCGACGATTTCGATCACACCGTCTTCCCCGACCTCACCGACCAGCGCCACCACCTTGGAGGTGCCGATATCGAGACCGACGATCATTTTGCCGCTTTGCACGTTTGCCATGGGTCCTGCCTCTTCTTAATTCTTCGCGACAGCGGGTTTGGCTGTCGTCGGCGCAGCCGGTTCACGCCAGCCGACGGCAAGGCCGTTGGCGTAACGCAGGTCGACGCTCGCAATGTTCGTAATCTGTTCTTTCAAGGTCTTTTCATAGATGGCAATAAAGCGGCGCATCTTTTCCACCAGGTTGCCGCGTCCCAGCAACAACTCGATGCCCGGGCCGGAACTGCCTGCCCCGGTCGTCAAAAACCAACTGCCCCGTTCACGCAATTCCAGTCGCGCAATCGAGAAACCCAACGGCCGCAGCATCTGGCTCAACGCCTGGTACTGCTGCATCACTTGCTGTTGCGCCCGCTGCGGCCCGAACAACTGCGGCAAGTGCTCGTAGTTGGCCAGTTCACGCGGAGTGAACGCCTGGCCCTGGTTGTTCAACAGCGCGCCATCGCCCCAACGGGCCACGGGCAGTTGTTCTTCCAGGCGGATCGTCACCTGGTCCGGCCAAACACGGCGGACTTCGGCGTGGGCGATCCACGGCATTTGCTCCAGCTCAGCGCGCATTCCGGCGAGGTCGATAGTGAAGAAACTCGCCGCCAGGTACGGGCCGATGCGCTGCTGCACGGCTTGCTGGCTGATGTAGCTCAAGTCGCCCTGCACGCTGATCTTGGTGATCGGCCGGTCGGCATACGGCAACAGACGCTGTGCGCCCTCGTAAGTGCCGAAGCCCAACACCACCAGCAGTACCGGCCAGAACAGCGCCTTGATAAAACCAAAGTTGGCTTTGGGCAGGCGCGCCGACATCGGCTCTTTAGCCACCATCCGGCTGGCACCCCGTGGCACCGGCTTGCGGCCGGGTGCTTGTGGGGGCTGATGACGAAGCGATGCGCCGTTCATGTGCTTAGCCTCGAGGCTCAATACTGGCCGCCAGAATCGCCAGCACCAACTGCTGGAAATCCAGACCGGCGGCACGCGCGGCCATAGGTACCAGGCTGTGGTCGGTCATGCCGGGTGCGGTGTTGACTTCAAGGAACCAGAAATTCCCTTGGTCATCCTGCATCACGTCTGCCCGCGCCCAACCGGCGATACCCAGCGCCTCACAGGCTTTTGCCGTGAGGTCCATCAATTCATGTTCCTTGGTTGCATCGAGGCCACACGGGATCCGGTACTGAGTATCGGAAGCCACGTACTTGGCGTCGTAGTCGTAAAAGGTGTGGGGCGTGCCCAATGCGATAGGCGGCAATACCTGGCCACGCAGGGTGGCGATGGTGTACTCGGGACCGGAAATCCACTGTTCCACCAACACTTGCGAATCGTAGGTACTTGCCGCTTTCCATGCGTCGATCAATTCGGCGGCCGAGTTCACTTTGGCCATGCCGATACTGGAGCCTTCATGGGCTGGTTTGACGATCAAAGGCAGGCCCAGTTCCTCGGCTGCAGAAATACAATCGTCTTCGCTGCACAGAACGCTGTGACGCGGTGTTGGAATGCCCAGGCTGTGCCACACCTGCTTGGTGCGCAGCTTGTCCATGGCCAGTGCCGACGCGAGGATGCCGCTGCCGGTGTAGGGAATGCCTGCGCACTCCAACAGGCCTTGCATACTGCCGTCTTCACCGCCGCGGCCGTGAAGAATGATGAAGGCGCGGTCGATTTTTTCGGCCAGCAAGCGAGCCAGGAAATCATCCCCCACGTCGATGCCGAAGGCATCTACGCCGGCGCTTTGCAGGGCTTCAAGCACAGCGTTGCCGGACTTGAGCGACACTTCGCGCTCAGCGCTCTTGCCGCCGAACAATACCGCTACGCGACCGAAGTCGGCAGGTGCGATTGTGGAAAACAGGGAGTCGTAGTCAGTGATCATTTCGACGTCCCCTTTTGCGCGGCAAACAGTGGGCTCGCGAGTAATTTGGGCGCCAGGCCACCGATGTCACCGGCGCCCTGACACAGCAGGATGTCACCGGCGCGCAGCAACGGTTTGACGAGCGGCGCCAGGTCCACACCGCGCTCGATGTAGATAGGGTCCAACTGGCCGCGCTGACGGATGCTGTTGCACAGCTTGCGGCTGTCGGCACCCGGAATCGGCTCTTCACCGGCCGGGTAAACTTCCATCAGCAACAGCACGTTGGCATCGGCCAATACATTGACGAAGTCGTCGTACAGGTCGCGGGTGCGGCTGTAACGGTGCGGCTGGTAGACCATCACCAGACGGCGCTCCGGCCAGCCACCGCGTACGGCTTTGATCACGGCGGCAACTTCGGTTGGGTGGTGACCGTAATCGTCGACCAGCATCACGTCACCGCCTTCTACCGGCAGTTGGCCGTATACCTGGAAGCGACGGCCCACACCGGCGAAACGCGACAGCCCTTCAACGATGGCTTCATCGCTGACGCCCTCATCGGAGGCGATGCAGATGGTCGCCAGAGAATTCAGAACGTTGTGGTTGCCCGGCATGTTCACCGACACATCCAGCGGCTCGCGGTCTGGGCGCAGCACGGTGAAGTAGGTCTGCATGCCTTCCTGGCGCACATTGATCGCACGCACGTCAGCGTCTTCGCTGAAGCCGTAGGTCACGGTCGGGCGTTTGACCAGTGGCAGAATTTCGCGCACTACCGGGTCGTCCAGGCACACCACGGCCAGGCCGTAGAACGGCAGGTTATGCAGGAACTCGACGAAGGTTTTCTTCAGCTTGTTGAAGTCACCGTCGTAGGTGGCCATGTGGTCTTCGTCAATGTTGGTGACCACAGCGACCAGCGGTTGCAGGTGCAGGAAGCTCGCGTCACTTTCATCGGCTTCGGCGATCAGGTAGCGGCTGGTGCCGAGCTGGGCATTGGTGCCGGCTGCATTCAGGCGGCCGCCGATAACAAACGTCGGGTCCAGGCCACCGGCGGCGAACACCGAAGCGATCAGGCTGGTGGTGGTGGTTTTGCCGTGGGTGCCGGCGACGGCGATGCCGTGGCGGTAGCGCATCAGCTCGGCGAGCATCTCGGCGCGGGGCACCACGGGAATGCGGCGCTCAAGGGCCGTCGCCACTTCCGGGTTGGAAGTGTTCACGGCGCTGGACACTACCAGCACGTCGGCTTCGGCAGCGTTCTCGGCGCGGTGGCCGATAAAGATCTGCGCGCCGAAGGTTTTCAGGCGATCGGTGACCGGCGACTCTTTCAAGTCCGAGCCGGACACTTGGTAGCCCAGGTTCAGCAACACTTCGGCAATGCCGCACATGCCCACGCCGCCGATACCGACGAAGTGGATGCGACGGATGCGGCGCATTTCCGGTTGTGGCATGGCTTTCTGATTCTCAACCATGGGCCACCTCCAGGCAGATATCGACCACGGTGCGGGTTGCGTCAGGTTTGGCCAGGCGGCGTGCGGTGCTCGCCATGCTGTTGAGTCGTTCCGGTTGCATCAAAACCTCGGTCAGGCGTGCGGCCAAATCGGCGGCGCCAGTCGTTCTTTGCGGCAGCAGGAAGGCAGCGCCCTCCCCAGCCAAATATTCGGCGTTGCGGGTCTGGTGATCGTCGATGGCGTGGGGCAAAGGCACCAGCAAGGACGGCAGACCGGCGGCCGCCAGTTCACTGACGGTCAGCGCGCCGGAGCGGCAGACCACCAGGTCGGCCCAGCCATAGGCATGGGCCATGTCTTTGATGAAAGGCTGTACGTTCGCCTCCACACCGGCTTCGCGATAACGCTGGGCGGTGACTTCATCGTGGTTCTTGCCTGCCTGGTGAAACACTTCAGGGCGCAACTCAACGGGCAGTTGCGCGATGGCTTCAGGCAGCAACTTGTTCAAGGGCTCGGCGCCCAGGCTGCCACCCAGGATCAGCAGGTGCGGCTTGCGGCCGGCCAATGCCTGGCGGGCAATGTCCATGAACAGCTCGGTACGCACCGGGTTGCCGGTGGTACGCAGTTTGTCCGAGGCACCGAACGTCTTCGGAAAGGCTTCACACACCCGCGCGGCCAACGGCACCAGCAAGCGGTTGGCAGTGCCGGCGACGGCGTTCTGCTCGTGCACGACCACCGGCACGCCGGCCAGCTTGGCGGCGACACCACCAGGGCCGGTCACATAACCGCCAAAGCCCAGCACACACACAGGCTTCAATTCGCGAATCACCTTGCGGGCTTGCCATACCGCCTTGAGCAACACAAACGGCGCCTTGAGCAGGGACAATTTGCCCTTGCCACGCAGCCCGGTGACGTTGATCAAATGCAGCGGCAAACCGGCATTCGGGACCAATTCGTTTTCGATGCCGCGTGGCGTACCGAGCCAGTGCACGGTGTAGCCACGGTTCTGGAATTCCCTTGCGCACGCCAGGGCCGGGAACACATGGCCCCCGGTGCCGCCCGCCATGATCAGCACGTTAGCGCCCATGGTTCGGCTCCTCGGCAAAATCGCTTTCGCTGAATTCCATCTCTTCGCTGCCCAAATGGGTTCGACTCTCCCACTCGATGCGCAGCAACAAGCCCAGGCACGCGCAGCAAATCACCAACGAACTGCCGCCGTAACTGAGGAACGGCAGGGTCAGGCCCTTGGTCGGCAGCAGGCCGACGTTCACACCGATGTTGATCAGGAACTGGCCGATCCACAGGAACGACAAGCCGTATGCCACATAAGCGGCGAAATACTGTTTGGCCCTTTCGGCCCACAAGCCGATGTACATGCCGCGAATACACACGAACACGAACAGGCCGACGGTGCACAGCGAACCGACCACGCCCAGCTCTTCGGCGAGTACCGAGAACACGAAGTCGGTGTGCGCTTCCGGCAGGTAGAACTGCTTCTGCACGCTGTTGCCCAGGCCCACGCCCAGCCACTCGCCGCGACCGAAGGCAATCAACGCCTGGGTGAGCTGATAACCGGAACCGAACTGGTCGGACCACGGGTCGGTAAAGGTGATCAGTCGCGCCATCCGATAGGGTTGGGCCTGCACCAGCACCGTCACCGCAGCCACGGCCAGCACCACCATCAGGGTGAAGCGGAACAGGCCAACCCCCCCCAGGAACAGCATCGCCGCCGCAGCGCCCATCATCACGACGGTGGCACCGAAGTCGGGTTCCATCAGCAACAGGCCGGCCATCGGCAGCAGCACGATGAACGGCTTGAAGAAGCCCATCCAGCTTTCGCGCACTTCTTTCTGACGGCGTACCAGGTAACCGGCGAGGTAGATCACCACAAACACTTTGGCGATTTCAGAGGGTTGAACGTTGAACGCGCCGAAGCCGATCCAGCGCATCGAACCGTTCACCTCACGGCCAATGCCGGGGAGGATCACCATGATCAGCAAGCCAAACGCACCGATCAGCATCATCCAACCCAGGCGCTGCCAGGTGGCGATGGGGATCATCATGGTGACGATGCAGGCGCCGAGGCCGATCACCAGGTAAACCAAGTGACGGATCATCATGTACAGGGTGTTGCCCGACTGCACGGCGGCCACTTCGGAGGAAGCCGATGTGATCATCACCAGGCCCAGACCGAGCAGCGCGAGGCAGCCGGCGAGCATCGGGAAATCGAGGTCGATACCGCGCCCGGTGATAATCGGCGACGGGTACGGCTTGATGATGTTTCTGAAGTTAATGCTCATGCCAAGGCCTCCACGCCGCGGGCGAACAGCTGGCCGCGCTCTTCGTAGTTCTTGAACATGTCAAAACTGGCGCATGCCGGCGACAGCAGCACGGCATCGCCTGGCTGAGCCAGGGCTTTGCATTGAGCGATGGCGTCGTCCAGCGAGGTTGCGCGCACGTGCGGCACGCCATCGCCAAGGGCGGCGGCGATCAAGTCAGCGTCGCGGCCCATCAGCACCACGGCGCGGCAATGTTCGGCCACCGGACCTTTAAGGTCCTTGAAGTCGGCGCCCTTGCCGTCGCCACCGGCGATCAGCACCAGCTTGCCTTCGATATCGGCGCCGAGGCCTTCGATGGCGGCCAGGGCGGCACCGACATTGGTGGCCTTGGAGTCGTTGTAATAGCTGACGCCATTGAGGTCGCGCACCCACTGGCAACGGTGCTCAAGGCCAGCAAACGTGCGCAGGCTGGCCAGCATCGCGTCAAACGGCAGGCCGACGGCGTGACCCAGCGCCAAGGCTGCCAAGGCATTGGACTGGTTGTGCGCGCCACGGATTTTCAGGTCACGCACCGGCATCAGGTTCTGGAATTCGAAGGCCAGGTATTTCTCGCCGTTCTCTTCGCGAATGCCGAAGGCTTTGAAGTCAGGTTTGCCCAGGCCGAAGGTCCAGCACGGCAGGCCTTCACCCATCAGCGGACGGCTCAGAGCATCCTGGCGATTGACCACCACTTGCCGGGCACCACGGAAGATCCGGTGCTTGGCCAAGTGGTACGCCGGCAGGCCGCTGTAGCGGTCCATGTGATCTTCACTCACGTTCAATACGGTGGCCACTTCGGCACCGAGGTCGTGGGTGGTTTCCAGCTGGAAGCTCGACAGCTCCATCACGTACAGCTCGATGTCGTCGCTCAGCAAATCCAGGGCTGGCGTGCCGAGGTTGCCGCCCACCGCCACGCGCTTGCCCGCCGCAACCGCCATCTCACCCACAAGGGTGGTCACGGTGCTTTTTGCATTGGAACCGCTGATGGCGACAATCGGCGCTTTCGCGTTGCGCGCGAACAGGTCGATATCGCCCGACAGCTTCACGCCACGCGCCGCTGCTGCCTGCAGGGCCGGTGTGGCCAAGGCGAGGCCGGGGCTCACGTAGAGCTCATCGGCACGGCACAGAAACTCGACATCCAACTCGCCACAACGCACTTCCACGTGCGGGTAGTCACGGCGCAGCGTGACCAGCTCCGGTGGATTTTCCCGCGTATCGGCCACAGCAAACGACGTGCCCCGGTTCGCCAGGAAGCGAACCAGGGACATGCCGCTCTTGCCGAGGCCGACAACGATGCGGAAGTGGTCTGAAGCGATCAGGGACACTCGTTTCTACCTCAGTTTCAGGGTGGCAAGGCCGAACAGCACCAGAATCACGGTGATGATCCAGAAGCGGACGATCACGCGTGGCTCGGGCCAGCCCTTGAGTTCAAAGTGGTGGTGAATCGGCGCCATGCGAAACACACGGCGCCCGGTCAATTTGAAGGAAGCCACCTGGATGACCACCGACAGGGTTTCCATCACGAACACACCGCCCATGATGAACAACACGATTTCCTGGCGGACGATGACCGCGATGGTGCCCAAGGCTGCGCCCAGCGCCAATGCGCCGACGTCGCCCATGAAAACTTGTGCGGGGTAGGTGTTGAACCACAGGAACCCAAGGCCGGCACCGATCAGCGCGCCGCAGAACACGATCAGTTCACCCGCGCCCGGCACATAGGGGATCAGCAGGTATTCAGCGAATTTCACGTTACCCGACAGGTAGCAGAAGATGCCGAGCGCGCCGCCCACCATCACCGTCGGCATGATCGCCAGGCCGTCGAGGCCATCAGTCAGGTTGACCGCGTTGCTGGAGCCGACGATCACGAAGTAGGTCAACACCACGAAGCCGATGCCCAGTGGAATGCTGGCGTCCTTGAGCATCGGGATGATCAAGGTGGTTTCCACGGCGCTTGGCGCGGTGGTGTAAAGGAAGATCGCGGCGCCGAGACCAAACACCGACTGCCAGAAATATTTCCAGCGGCTTGGCAGCCCCTTGGAGTTTTTCTCGATCACTTTGCGGTAGTCATCGACCCAGCCGATGGCGCCGAACAACAGGGTTACCAGCAGCACCGTCCAGACATAACGGTTGTGCAGGTCCGCCCACAGCAAGGTGCTGATGCCGATGGACGACAGGATCAGCGCGCCGCCCATGGTCGGAGTGCCGGATTTGGACAAGTGCGACTGCGGGCCGTCATTACGAACCGATTGCCCAATTTGCAGGTTCTGCAGGGTGCGGATCATCCACGGCCCCAGGAACAGCGACAGAGTCAGCGCGGTCAGCACACCCAGAATCCCGCGCAGGGTCAGGTACTGAAAGACCGCGAAGCCTTTGTGGAACTGTTGCAGATACTCAGCCAGCAGCAGCAGCATTAATGTTTCTCCGTACTTGAGCCACACAAGGCCGCGACGACGTTTTCCATCACCGCGCTGCGCGATCCCTTGATCAAAATGGATGTGTTTTTGTTTTGTTCAGCCGCCGTCAGTGCCTGGATCAACTCGGCCTGCGTCGCGAAATGCCGCGCACCGAGACCGAAGGCGTCGACGGCGTGCGCCATGTTCGGGCCGACGGCATACAGCGCGTCGACTTTGCCGGCGGCATAAGCGCCGACTTCGCGATGGCCTTGTTCGGCCCAGTCGCCCAGCTCGCCGATATCGCCCAGCACCAGCACCTTGCGCCCGGCAAAGCCTTTGAGCAGGTCAACCGCGGCATTGATGGAGGACGGGTTGGCGTTGTAGGTGTCATCGATCACGCGCATGCCGTTGGTCGACAGTTGCGCCACGGTGCGGCCTTTGACCGGCTGCACCGCGCCCAAACCGGTGGCGATACCGAACAGCGACACGCCCAGGGCGTATGCAGCAGCGGCGGCCGCCAAGGCATTGGCGACGTTATGGTTGCCCAGCAAATTCAACTGCACGTGCTCACTGCCCTGCGGGGTGTGCAAGGTGAACGACGGGCAGCCACGGGCATCGACGGTGATGTTGGAAGCATGAAAGTCTGCGGCCGCGTTCAGCACAGCAAACGTCAGGACCTTGCGACCGGCGGCGCGTACACGCCAGGTTTCGAAGGCCTTGTCGTCAAGATTTAACACAGCGGTGCCCGAAGCATCGAGGCCTTCAAGGATTTCGCCCTTGGCTTCGACGATTTTTTCCGGGCCGCCGAACTCGCCAACATGGGCGGTACCGGCATTGTTGATGATCGCAACGTGGGGCTTGGTCAGCGCCACGGTGTAGGCGATTTCGCCGACGCGCGAAGCACCCAACTCAATGACCGCCGCCGTGTGTTCCGGGGCCAGTTCGAGCAGGGTCAGCGGAGCGCCGAAATCATTGTTCAGGTTGCCACGGGTCGCGAGTACCGGCCCGCGCGTGCGCAGTACACCGGCGAGCAGTTCCTTGACCGTGGTTTTGCCGCTGGAGCCGGTGATGGCTGCAACGGGCTTGTCAAAAGCGGCGCGGTTGAGTGCACCCAATTGGCCAAGTGCCAGGCGGGTGTCGGCGACCAGCAACTGCGGCAACGTGGAGTCCGTTACTTCCCGCTGTACCAACGCGCCAACGGCACCCTTGGCGGCGACATCGTTCAGGTAGTCGTGACCATCAAAGCGCGGGCCTGCCAGTGCGACAAACAACTGGCCCGGTGTGATGTTGCGACTGTCGATACTGACGCCGTCGAAGCTGCAATCGCTCGACAGCACGCGGGCCGAAAGGGCCTGGGTCAGTTCGCTGAACGTCATCGTTTTAAGCATGGGCGATCTCCCAGGCGGTCAAGGCACTTTCCGCCTCAACCAGGTCGGAAAAGGCATGGCGCTCGCCGTTGATTTCCTGGTAGTCCTCGTGACCTTTACCGGCCAGCACCACCACGTCGTCAGCGCTGGCACTGGCGATCAATTGCGCGATGGCGGCGCCGCGACCGGCGACGAAGGTCACGGTGGACGCGTCCTTGAAGCCGGCACGGATGTCGTCAAAGATCTGACTCGGCGCTTCGCTGCGCGGGTTGTCGTCGGTGACGAGCACGCCATCGGCCAAGCGCTCAACGATTTCAGCCATCAGTGGGCGCTTGCCGCGATCACGATCACCGCCGCAGCCGAACAGGCACAGCAACTTGCCCTTGGCGTGTGGGCGCAGGGCTAGCAATACTTTTTCCAGGGCGTCCGGGGTGTGGGCGTAATCGACCACCACCAACGGCTGATTGCCGCCGCCAAGGCGCTGCATGCGACCGGCTGGGCCTTCCAGTTTTGGCAACACGCGCAGGATTTCGTCCAGGGCGTAATCCAGGCCGAGCAATGCGCCAATGGCGGCCAGGACGTTGCTCAGGTTGAAACGACCGAGCAAAGCGCTGCGCAAGTGGTGCTGGCCCTGAGGCGTAACCAAGGTGGCGAGTACGCCTTCATCATTAAACTGGGCTTCGCGGCAATACAGGTACGCGCTGGAATCTTCCAGGCTGTAGGTGATCAGGCGCGCTTCGCTGTCTTCGGCGGCCAATTGGCGACCGAACGCGTCATCGAGGTTGACCACCCGGCACTTCAAGTCATTCCAGGCGAACAGCTTGGCCTTGGCAGCGGCGTACGCTTCCATGGTGCCGTGGTAGTCCAGGTGGTCGCGGGACAGGTTGGTCATCACCGCCACGTCAAATGCCAGGGCAGTGACGCGGCCCTGATCCAGGCCGTGAGACGAGACTTCCATGGCAACCGCCTTGGCACCGGCCTTTTTCAGGTCGGCCAGGGTAGCTTGCACGGCAATCGGGTTTGGCGTGGTGTGCAGGCCGCTTTGCAGCGCGCCATAAAAGCCGGTACCCAGGGTGCCGACAATGCCGCAATGCTGACCCAGCAGGTCAAGGGCCTGGGCGACCAGTTGGGTCACACTGGTTTTGCCGTTGGTGCCGGTCACGCCAACCACATTCAGATGACGGCTCGGGTCACCATAAAAGCGCCCGGCGATATCCGACAGTTGCGCCGCCAAGCCCTTGACCGGAATCAACGGCACGTCTGTGATCGGCAGCACGGTGGCGCCTTCCACTTCATACGCCACGGCCGCAGCGCCGCGTTGCAGGGCATCGGCGATGTGCGCACGGCCATCGTATTTGCCGCCAGGCACTGCCAGGAACAGGTCACCGGCACGTACATTACGGCTGTCCAGGCTCAGCTCGCGGATCAACAGATCGCGACCGGCGTGGGCAAAAATCTTGTTCAGGCTAAGAGACATCAGCCGCGCCCTCCATTGGCTTTTACCGCAGCGGCCGGTGGTCCGGCGTTCGCTTGTTGAGTCGGCGGCAGGTTGTCCGGCGTGATGTTCATCAGGCGCAGGGTGCCGGACATCACTTTGCTGAACACCGGCGCCGATACCAGGCCACCGAAGTAGCCGGCCTTACTTGGCTCGTCGATCACGACGACGATGGCGTAGCGCGGGTCGCTCATCGGGCCGAAACCGGCAAACAGCGAGCGGTACGAGTTTTCGGCGTAGCCCTTGGTGCCTACCGACGTTTTACGTGCGGTACCCGACTTGCCTGCCACGTGATACGCCGGCACCTGGGCACGGAATACACCGCGCGGTGCTTCGATCACTTGTTGCAGCATGCCTTGCATGGTTTTGGCGACGCTTTCCGGAATAACCTGAGTGGCTTTCGGCGCTTCGTCGATATGAATCAGGCTCAGCGGAACCATGCGCCCGTTATTGGCCAATACAGAGAAGGCGTGGGCCAGCTGGATCGCGGTCACCGACAGGCCGTAGCCATAGGAAAGCGTGGCGGTCTCGGCTTTTTTCCAGTCGCGGTAGTTCGGCAGGTTGCCCACGCGCTCGCCCGGGAAGTCCAGACCAGTGGGTTGGCCC
Organism: Pseudomonas sp. PWP3-1b2; assembly: GCF_049896045.1. Taxonomy (NCBI): domain Bacteria; kingdom Pseudomonadati; phylum Pseudomonadota; class Gammaproteobacteria; order Pseudomonadales; family Pseudomonadaceae; genus Pseudomonas; species Pseudomonas sp. PWP3-1b2. Next base: position 87,949 of record NZ_JAFCTN010000010.1, on the reverse strand, counting down.
AAGCCGATTTTTTGCGCCAGGTGATAAATGGTTTCGCCGCCGATATCAAAGGCGACCTTACTCATGCCCACGTTACTGGAGTTGATCAGGATGCCTGTCAAATCCAGCACTGGGCCTTCGCTGCGGGACACGTCACGAATGGTGTATTTGCCCAATTGCAGGGTGCCCGGGTAAACCTCGACCTTGTCGCTGGGTTTCCAGCGCCCGGTTTCGAGCGCGGCACTCATGGAGATGGCTTTCATGGTCGAACCCGGTTCGAACACGTCGATCATCGCGCGGTTACGCATCATCGCCGGTTGCAGGTTGCGACGGTTGTTCGGGTTGTAGGTCGGCTGGTTGACCATGGCCAGAATCTCGCCGGTCTTCACGTCCATGATCACCAGGCTGCCGGCCTTGGCGCCGTTCTCGATGATCGCGTTACGCAACTCGCGGTTGGCCAGGTACTGCAGACGCAGGTCAATCGACAACGCCAAGGGCTTACCGGCCTTGGCGTTTTTGGTGACCTGGACATCCTTGATCAGTCTGCCGCGCCGATCCTTGATGACCTGGCGCTTGCCCGGAACCCCGGCGAGCCATTCATCGTAGGCCAGCTCCACGCCTTCGCGACCGTGGTCATCGATGTCGGTAAAGCCGACCATGTGCGCGGTGGTTTCACCGGCCGGGTAGAAACGACGAAATTCCTCGATGCCGTAGACACCGGGGACTTTAAGGTCGAGCACTTGCTGACCCTGCTCAGGCGTCAGGCCACGAACAAGGTAGATGAATTCTTTATTGGCCTGGGCTTCGAGACGCTCAGCCAGGGCTTTCGGATCCTGGCCCAGCGCAGCCGCCAGTTCAGGCCATTTTTCCTTGGCAGTTTGCAGTTCTTTGGCGTTGGCCCACAGGGTGGTCACCGGCGTACTGACAGCCAGAGGCTCGCCGTTACGGTCAGTGATCAGGCCGCGGTGCGCAGGAATCGGAATATGACGCAGGCTACGGGCATCGCCCTGGCCGATCAGGAAGTCACGGTCAACCACTTGCAGGTCGATAATGCGCCAGACAATCGCGCCGACCATCAAGGCCAGCAGGCCGATCATCAGGCGGAAGCGCCATGGGTAGAGTGCACCCTCAAGTTTCATCATGGCGCCACCATGCGAACGTCGGCCGCGCCAGGGATGTGCATTTTCAGTTGTTCTGTGGCCAGCGTCTCGATACGGCTGTGCGCCGTCCAGGTACTTTGCTCAAGGATCAACCGGCCCCATTCCGCCTGCGCTTTGTCACGCACACTCAGTTCCCCATAGAGGGAATTGAGCAGTTGGCGGTTGTAGTGCGCGCTGTACGACACCGCAATCGCGGAGACCAGTACGCCGATGAACAACAGCAACATAAAGAAGCTGCCGCCCGGCAGGGGCTTGGCGAAAAGCTTGCTCACCGCAACTTCTCCGCGACGCGCATAACGGCGCTACGGGAACGAGGGTTGGCTTTGAGTTCGGCTTCGGAAGCGAACTGCGCCTTGCCATGGATTTTGATTTTCGGCACAAAAGCTTCGAAACGCACCGGCAGGTTGCGCGGCAGGTTATCGGACTCGCCCTTGACCAGCCTACGCATGAACAGTTTGACGATGCGGTCTTCCAGGGAGTGGAAGCTGATCACCACCAGGCGACCGCCCACTTCCAGGGCTTCCAGAGCGGCCTCGAGGCCGGCTTCCAGATCGCCCAATTCGTTGTTCACGTGAATGCGCAGCCCCTGAAACGCGCGGGTCGCCGGGTTCTTGCCCTTCTCCCACGCCGGGTTGGCGACTTTCAGCACTTCGGCCAGGTCGGCGGTGCGTTCAAACGGCTGTATTTCGCGACGCTCGACCACGGCACGGGCCATGCGGCCGGCGAAGCGTTCTTCACCGTACTCCTTGAACACGCGGGTGATTTCTTCATGGGGCGCGGTGGCGATGAACTGGGCTGCACTGACGCCGCGGGTTGGGTCCATGCGCATGTCGAGCGGGCCGTCATTCATGAAACTGAAGCCGCGCTCCGGGTCATCGAGCTGCGGCGAAGACACGCCCAGGTCGAGCAAAACCCCGGCCACCTTGCCTGCCATGCCGCGCTCGGCGACTTCGGCGCCCAGCTCGGCAAAGCTGCGCTGCACAACGACAAAGCGGCCGTCTTCGGCCGCTAGCGCTTGCCCGGTGGTAATCGCTTGAGGGTCTTTGTCAAACCCGAGGAGCTTACCGTCGGGCCCGAGCTGGCTGAGTATCAACCGGCTATGCCCGCCCCTGCCAAAGGTGCCATCCAAATAGCAGCCATCCGCGCGTACGGCGAGAGCCTCAACGGCTTCGTCAAGCAGTACGGTGATGTGGTTAAAGCCGCTATCAATAGTCACAGGATCAAATCACGCAGTTCATCAGGCATGGCGCCCGGTTGTTGAATAGCAGCCAGGTCAGCTGCAGACACAGCATCCCAGGCATCTTCGTCCCACAATTGGAACTTGTTCAGTTGGCCCACCAGCATTGCGCGCTTATCCAGCTTGGCGTACTCGCGCAGACGCGGCGGCACCAGGAAACGACCACTGCCATCGAGTTCGAGGTCGACGGCATTACCGATCAGCAAACGCTGGAGGCGGCGGTTTTCTTCACGCAATGAAGGCAGCGCGCGCAATTTGGTTTCAATCAACTCCCACTCGTCGAGTGGGTAAACACACAAACAAGGATCAACGGCGTCAATCGTGATGATTAACTGGCCCGAACTTCGCGAAACGAGCTCGTCACGATACCGGCTCGGCATGGCGAGACGGCCTTTTGCATCGAGACTGATAGCGTTAGCTCCGCGAAACACAGATGCGTTTCTCCAATTTTTAGCATTTTAAGTTCAAAAAACCCACTTTGTGCCACTTTCCGCCACTTGCGCACACTATAGGAATGCGCCCACCACACCGTCAAGGCGCGGATTCAAGGAAAAGCCTTACAGAACGGAGATTTAGGAGCGTAAAAGGAGGAGAAACGAGAGTTTGACGATGTTTTTGACTCAGTAACCGCAGCTAGCTCAGTGAGCTATAGCTTGAAGTTAAAGTAATTTATTAAGAGTAAGATTTTTTTGGTATTACGAAGATGCATCTGCCAATGATTTGGCAGGGAGGGATTCTTGCGTTACTACCGGTTTTCTGCACGAGATTCGGACAGAAGGAAAAAGGTGGAGAGTCGATCTGTAAGCCGGGTTCTGTCTTGAACAGTCATTCGTCTACGATGGCCATCACTGGACATCTTTAGCAACCTACCCGGTCCCAGCGCGGGCCACGCCTTGGGACCCTATTTGGTCTTGCTCCAAGTGGGGTTTACCTAGCCACGAACTGTTGCCAGTCGTGCGGTGCGCTCTTACCGCACCTTTTCACCCTTACCGGCACCGAAGTGCTTAGGCGGTTATTTTCTGTGGCACTTTCCGTAGGCTCACGCCTCCCAGGCATTACCTGGCACTTCGCCCTATGGAGCCCGGACTTTCCTCCCCCCCCTAATTTTCATAGAGGGCAGCGACTGTCCAATCGACTCTCCGCCGCGCAGGTTAACGGCACGGCGGCCTCAGGACAAGTACTAATGCCATCACGTTCAGACGGAATGCCGCTCTAGCCCCGGAACTATTCGCCTTTCTGTTTATCCAGCGCCACTTGATACAACACGTTCTTGCGCAGGCCAGTAATCTCAGCGGCAAGGGCAGCGGCACGCTTGAGCGGCATTTCCTTAAGCAGCAAATCCAGGATGCGCAGGGCTTCGCTGCCAACGGCATCTTCATTTTCAGGTGCGGTCCAGCCCGCCACCAGCACCACACACTCGCCACGCTGCTGATTGCTATCACCTTCGACGAAGGCCCGCAGCGCCTCCAGCGGCAAGCCCTTGAGGGTTTCAAAGGTCTTGGTCAACTCACGCGCCAGCAGCGCCAGGCGCTCGCCACCGAACACCAGTTCCATGTCCTGCAGGCATTCAAGGATGCGATGCGGCGCTTCGTAGAAAATCAGGGTACGCGGTTCTTCCTTGAGGGCCTGAAGGCGCGCGCGGCGCCCCACGGCCTTGGCCGGCAGGAAACCTTCAAAAATGAAGCGGTCGGACGGCAAGCCGGCAGCGGATAATGCTGCAATCAGCGCGCACGCCCCCGGAACAGGCACTACATTGATACCTGCGGCCCGCGCCTGGCGGACCAAGTGGTAACCCGGATCGGAAATCAGCGGTGTACCGGCATCGGAGATCAGCGCCACGTCGTCGCCAGCCAACAGGCGGGTGATAAAACGGCTGCCTTCTTCGCGCTCGTTATGCTCGTGGCACGCGGCTAATGGCGTGCTGATACCAAAATGCTGCATCAACCGCTGGGAATGCCGAGTGTCTTCCGCCGCGACCAATTTAACGTCGCGTAACACTTTCAACGCCCGAGCACTGATGTCGTCCAGGTTGCCAATGGGCGTCGCCACGACAAAAAGCGAGCCTGCAGTGGAATTCAAAGGACCTGGAGCAGTCAAAACGCACACCTCGATGGTTGAGAAAAATCGCATTGTAGCGCGTAGGCGCCTCGATACTATGCCCTCGAGATCAACCGTGGATGCACGCTCGTAACAATTGCACGATCTAAATCAACGGTTTCACGCCACTAACATCGCGCCTGGGCCAGTGCTTGGGTACACTTCCACGCTAATTTGTTCGGTATCAGGAACGCTTACATGATCGCTTGCCTGCGGCTGCTCTCCGCCCTCTGCCTCGCTGCCTTACTGGCCGCGTGTGCCAGCTCGCCCTCGTCGAGCCTTGGCGACCTTCCACGGACCCCGGATGCCAGTATCGAGCAACTGCTTGAACAGGCTGCCTCCGCCAGCACCCCGGAAAAGGCTGCGTTACTGCGCCTGAGTGCGGCTGACCTGGCGTTCCACCAGAACAACCCTGGCCGTTCGTCGCAGATTCTTGCGCAGGTTCCCTTGGCAACCCTGAAGCCGGCCGCGCAAATCTTCGCCAGCACCCTGGCCGCCGAATTGGCCATGGCGCGCAACCAGCCCAAGGCCGCGCTGGCGGCCTTGAACCACCCAAGCCTGCAAAGTCTGAAGGAACTGCCGACTGACCAGCAGATCCGCACTGGCACAGTGCATGCTCGCGCTTATGAAGCCGATGGTCAGACCCTGGCCGCCGCTCGCGAGCGTGTTGCCCTGGCGCCACTGCTCACTGGCGAGGCTGCCGCGAACAACCACGAAGCCATCTGGACACTGATTGCCGCACTGCCGGCCGAACAGCTGCAAGCCAGCGGCAATCAGATTCTCGATGGCTGGATCAGCCTGGCCCAAGCGATCAAGGGCGCCGGCACCCTGGAGCAACAGCAAGCCGCCATTGATACCTGGCGCGCGCAGAACCCAGGGCATCCGGCGGCAGTGAACCTGCCCTCCCCGCTGACCAAACTCAAGGAGCTGGCCAGCCAGCCCCTGAACAAGATCGCCGTGCTGCTGCCGCAAGATGGCCCGCTGGCATCGGTCGGCAAGGCGTTGCGCGAAGGCTTCATGGCCGCGCACTTCCAGGCCGAACAAGCCGGGCAGAAACCGCCAGTTATTGAGTTCTTTGACAGCTCGCGCCTGACGTCCCTTGATGATTTCTACGCCAAGGCCCAGGCCGCCGGTGTGCAACTGGTCGTCGGTCCGCTGGAGAAACCGCTGGTCAAACAACTGAGCGCACGCCCACAACTGCCCATTACGACCCTGGCGCTGAACTACAGCGAAGCCGAACAAAACCCGCCGCAATTGTTCCAGTTCGGCCTGGCGGCTGAAGACGAAGCCCGTGAAGTGTCGCGCCGCGCCCGCGCCGACGGCCTGCACCGCGCCGCTGCCATGGTGCCGCGTGGTGAGTGGGGCGAGCGCGTCTACAAGGCTTTCCGTCAGGATTGGGAAGCAAATGGTGGCACCGTTGTTGGCGTTGAATATGTTGACCAGCCGGTGGCCCTCGCCCAGCAGATTGCCGACCTGTTCCAACTGCGTAAAAGCGAAGGCCGTGCCAAGAGCCTGCAAAGTGCCGTCGGTACTGACGTAGCCGCGCAACCGTCACGTCGCCAGGACATCGAATTCATCTTCATGGCCGTGCCGCCGCAACTGGCCCAGCAGATCAAGCCGACCCTGAACTTCCAGTACGCCGGTGATGTGCCTGTGTACGCCACCTCCCACGTATTCAGCGCCAGCGGCGACAAGAACCAGTACCTGGACATGACCAACGTCATGTTCTGCGAAACCCCTTGGCTGCTTAACACCACTGACCCACTGCGCAACCAGGTCGCCGCACAATGGCCGCAGGCCAATGGCAGCCTCGGCCGTCTGTACGCGATGGGCGTTGACGCCTACCGCCTGGCTCCGCGCCTGGGTCAACTGAAGGCGCTGCCGGATACGCGCATTGACGGCCTCTCTGGCAGCCTGGGCATCAACGCCAACCAGCGCGTTGACCGCCAGTTGCCATGGGCCAAGTTCGTCGGAGGCGATATCCAGCGCCTGCCGGACACTCCGCGCTAATGCCCGAGCGGTCCCGCGCGCAAACCGGCAAGGACGCCGAACTTCAAGCGCTCGCGTATCTGCAAAGCCAGGGTCTGCGCCTTCTGGCGCAGAACTGGTTGTGTAAACGCGGTGAGCTTGATCTGGTCATGCTTGACGGCGATACAGTAGTATTCGTCGAAGTGCGCTACAGAAAACACGCACAATGGGGTGGCGCGCTCGCCAGTATCGACGGGCGCAAGCGTCAGAAGCTGATATTCGCCGCGCAGTATTTCCTGCTAAAAGAGCATCGCTGGGCTGACTCACCCTGCCGTTTCGATGTGGTTGCCATAGAAAGCACACCGTCTGGCACAGCTGATCTGAACTGGCTCAAAAATGCCTTCGACAGCTGATTCACCGGACAACTTCACCACACACTTTTGCTCTTTGCTTTGCGGGCTGCACATTCCTGTGCCAAACAGCCGCGCTACTTAAGGTCACACAGATGGACATGCAATCCCGAATTCGCCAGCTTTTCCAGGCCAGCATCGACACCAAGCAACAGGCGATGGACGTACTTGCACCGCACATCGAGCAAGCCAGTCAGGTCATGGTCAATGCCTTGCTCAACGAGGGCAAAATGCTTTCGTGCGGCAACGGCGGTTCGGCCGGTGATGCCCAGCACTTCTCCTCCGAGCTGCTCAACCGTTTCGAGCGCGAGCGCCCGAGCCTGCCGGCCATTGCCTTGACCACTGACTCGTCGACGATCACCTCGATCGCCAACGACTACAGCTACAACGAAATCTTCTCCAAGCAGATTCGCGCCCTGGGTCAACCCGGCGATGTGCTGCTGGCGATTTCCACCAGTGGCAACTCGGCCAATATTATTCAAGCGATCCAGGCCGCACATGATCGCGAAATGATTGTCGTAGCATTGACCGGACGCGACGGCGGCGGCATGGCCTCGCTGTTGCTGCCTGAGGACGTGGAAATTCGCGTCCCGGCCAACGTCACCGCACGTATCCAGGAAGTCCACCTGCTGGCGATCCACTGCCTGTGCGATCTGATCGACAGCCAACTGTTCGGGAGTGAAGAATGACCGTTAACCGCCTCAGCCTTTTGGCCATTACGCTGTGCGTCGCCATCAGCGGCTGCAGCACGGCAATCACCGCCACACGTGACACCCCCATCCAGGACGACAAGGGCACACGCACCTTCGGCAGCACCATCGATGACTCGCTGATCGAAACCAAGGTCAAGGTCAACGTCGCCAAGGCCGCTACCGATTTGGGTAATGGTGCGTCACGCATTGTGGTGACCAGCTTCAACGGCGTGGTATTGCTCGCCGGCCAAACCCCGCGTGCCGACCTCAAGGCCCAGGCTGAACAAGCGGCCTCGAGCGTGCAACGGGTGAAAAAGGTCAACAACGAATTGCAGGTCATGGACCCGATCACGCTGCTGGCTATCAGCAACGATGCATTGCTGACCACCAAGATCAAGGCGCAGATGCTCACCGACAGCGCTGTTCCAGGCTCACGGATCAAAATCGTCACCGATAACGGCATCGTCTACATGATGGGCCTTTTGACCCAGGCGGAAGCCACCCGCGCATCCAACCTGGTACAGGGCGTGTCCGGGGTACAAAAAATTGTGAAGCTGTTCGAATACATCGACTGATGTAAACCGCAGCCATAAAAAAGGGCGCCGTGCATTGACTGCACGGCGCCCTTTTTAGTGGCCAGCGTTTATTGATACTGCTGGTACGGGTTGCCCTGGTACTGGTTGTTCTGCTGTGGCGCTTGCTGTTGCTGCTGTTGGCCAGCGGGTTGGCCATATTGCTGGCCAGGGATAGGGCCGAGGTTGACCTCTACGCGGCGGTTCTGGGCGCGACCGTTTACGTCGGCGTTGCTGGCAATTGGGTTATCCGGGCCTGCACCGCGTGCGCTCAGGTTGGTCGGGCTGACGCCTTGGGAAGTCAGGTAGTTGGCCACGCTCTGCGCACGGCGCTGGGACAGGTCCATGTTCAGTTGACGGCTGCCGGTGCTGTCGGTGTAACCCACGATCTGGATGGTGTTCTGGTTGAACTGCTTGAGCGAGCCCGCCAAGTTGTTCAGCGGCGTGTAGAAGCTGCTCGCGATAGCATCAGAGTTGGTGGCGAAGGTGATGTTGCCCGGCATGATCAGTTTGATCTGGTCGCCCTGACGCTGCACTTCAACCCCGGTGTTGGCCATGCTCTCGCGCAGTTTCTTTTCCTGCTGGTCGGCGTAGTAGCCATAACCGGCGGCGCCGATGCCTGCGATAGCACCACCGATCAGTGCGCCCTTGCCACGGTTGTTATGGTCGATGGCTGCACCGGCCAACGCACCGGCCAGAGCACCCAGCCCGCCGTATTTAGCGGTTTTGCTGATGCCGCCTTGGGAACCGTTGTTCGCCTGCCCCTGGCTGCCGTCATAAGGATTAGGTGAAGCGCAGCCCGACAACAAGGCTACGGCGGTTGCAACAACAAGAAGACGACGCGGAGTGAACATGAAGGGAGCTCCTACTTTTGCATTCTGTGGTGCAAAGGACATTGGCAATGGGCCTGTGCCGAGTTTGGAACGCGACAAACGGTAAAAATTCCGTGGCCACTTCCCGCCTGTACCAAAACATCGGCCAGTATCACTGCTACACAGACCGTAGCAGACGCAGGCTGAACGCGACCTGAGTTTTTGCTTCACCGATTCTCCCTGTAGAACAGCCCTGCCCCTGCAATTATTCCCTTCCCGCGTTGCTACGCCCGCACAAACGGGTTCTCGCGCATTTCATCGCCCAAGCGCGTGTCCGGCCCGTGCCCGGTCACCACCGTTGCGCCCTCGTCCAGCGTGTACAAGCGCTGCTTGATCGAGCGCACGATCGTTGCCTGGTCCCCACCCCACAAATCCGTGCGCCCTACACCGCGCCGAAACAAGGTATCGCCAGCGATCAGCAGCTTGGCATCGGCGAACCAGAAACTCATCGACCCCGGCGTGTGACCCGGCGTATGCAAGGCCACGCCGCAACCGCATGCGAGTTCTTCTTCATCTTCCAGCCAACGGTCAGGCGAAGGTACCGGCGTGTAGGGCACTCGAAACATCTGGCATTGCATCTCCAGGTTGTCCCAAAGGAATTGGTCCTCCTTGTGCAGATGCAACGTGGCGCCTGTCTTCTCCTTTAGCTGGCCTGAGGCCAGGAAGTGATCCAGATGGGCGTGGGTATGGATGATGCTCACCACCTTGAGCCCCAGCGCATCGAGACGGGCCAGGATCAGCTCGTGGTTGCCGCCGGGGTCGACCACGATGGCCTTTTTAGTAACGGGGTCACCGATGATGGTGCAGTTGCACTGCAACGGGCCGACGGGAAAGGTTTCGCGAATCAGCGCGGTTTTTTCAAGAATCATGGGCGTTCCTGCAAGCTCTATGGCACATTCCTGACGCAGTATGGTTGAGGTTGCCCCCGCTTCGGAAGGGATCAAAACAGCTGCTAAGCTACTCAGGCGCCATTGAACCCACAGCAATCCAAGTCCGCAGCGCGTCGCGCCTGGAGCAAGACATATGGCGAATCAACGGGTCATCTGCGAACACTGCGACTGCGTGTACGACAAAGTCACGCTCGCCAAACATCAAAAAGCCCTGTGCGTACGGTGCGAGGGCGTCATTCAGCGCTACAACGGTCTGTCGGTGCAGCAGCGTCTCGCCCTGACGGTCACCGCTGCGGTGCTGTGGACCTTTGCCAATTTTTTCCCGGTGATGAGCATCAGCCTGCAAGGCCTGAGAAACAGCGCTACGTTGTGGGACTCGGTGGTTGCGTTGAGTCTGGGGCCGATTACGTTTATCGCGTTGGTAGCGGCCATTTCCATCATCATCGCGCCGGTGTTCCAACTGCTGTTGCTGGCCTGGGTGTTGAGCTTTGCCCTGACTGGCCGGCGCTCACCGGCGTTCAAAGTGTGCATGCGCTGGCTGGAAGCACTCAGGCCTTGGAGCATGCTGGAGGTCTGCCTGCTCGGCGCAATGGTCGCCGTGTTCAAGCTGGCCGGCATGCTTGATGTAGTGCCCGGTATCGGCCTGTTCGCATTGGCGGTTCTGAGCCTGTTGTTGATCCGCATCGCCGGGCGCGATGTGCGCGATTTATGGGACACCGTATGAACGCGCCGCCGACCGCCCGCGAGCTGAACCTGTGCCTGTGCCACGCGTGCGGCCAACCCTGCGACATGACCGCCGAACCTACCGAGTGCGACCGCTGCGGTGCACCGCTGCACCGGCGCAAGGTGCAGTCACTGACCCGCACCTGGGCCTACATGCTCACGGCACTGGCCTTTTATGTCCCGGCGAATTTGTTGCCGGTGATGAACACTACGATGCTCGGCTCAGGCGCTGACAGCACCATCATGAGCGGCGTGCTGGAGTTCTGGCAGCATGGCGCCTGGGACATCGCGCTGATCATTTTCATCGCGAGCATTGCGGTGCCGGGCATCAAGTTCGTGTCGCTCACGCTGCTGCTGGTCACCGTGCAGCGCAACAGCCTTTGGGCGCGAAAGCAGCGCTCGAAGCTGTTCCGGTTTGTCGAACTCATTGGTTACTGGTCGATGCTCGATGTGATCGTGGTGGCGCTGGTGGCCGCACTGGTAAAGTTCCAGGCGCTGGGCACCATCGAGCCGCGCCTGGGTATTCTGTTTTTTGGTTTGGTGGTCGTGTTTACGATGCTGGCGGCCATGAGTTTCGACCCACGGCTGATCTGGGAAAACCCACACAACAAGGAGCTCTCGGATGACGTCGCCCAACACTGAAACCCGCCCTGGAACCCCCGCGATCAAGACGCGGCGCTTCAGCGTTTCGCTGGTGTGGATCGTGCCGATTGTTGCGGTGCTGGTGGGTATTTCGCTGGTGGTGCACAGCGTGCTGCAACAGGGCCCGACCATTGTGCTCAACTTCAAGACCGGCAGCGGCCTGGTCGCCAACAAAACCGAAGTCAAATACCGCAGCGTGGTGATCGGCCAAGTCTCCGACGTGGCCTTGAGCGATGACCAGAAAAGCGTCAACGCCACCATCAAGCTGGCCAAGCAGGCCGAAAGCTTCACCCGCGAAGATTCGAAGTTCTGGGTGGTCCGGCCGCGTATCGGCGCGGGCGGCGTGTCGGGCATCGATACCTTGCTGTCCGGCGACTACATCGGTGCCGACATCGGCCAATCCGACACTCGCGCCAAACAGTTCAAAGGCCTGGAAAATCCGCCGCCCATCACCTATGGCGAGCCGGGCAAACGTTTCACCTTGCATACCCAGGGCCTGGGTTCACTGGATATCGGCTCGCCGGTGTATTACCGCAAAATTCCGGTCGGCCAGGTCGTGGCCTATGAGCTGGATGACGATGGCAAAGGCGTGAATATCGAAATCTTCGTGCATGCGCCGAATGATGTGTATGTCACCGAAAACACGCGGTTCTGGAATGCCAGCGGGATTGATCTCAGTGTCGGCGCCAATGGGTTTGCGCTGAAAACCGAGTCGTTGTCGTCGATGCTCGCCGGGGGCATTGCGTTTCAGGCGCCGCCCTACAGCCCCAATGACACGCCGGCCGCCGAAGATCACGCCTACGAGCTGTTCGACGACCAGCAAAGCGCCCTCGCCCCGCCGAACGGCCGAGGGCAGTACATGAGCTTGCGCTTTGATCAGGCACTGCGCGGCCTGAAAGTCGGCGCGCCGGTAGAATTCCTCGGTGTCGAGTTCGGCAAAGTCGTGTCGATCAACTTGGATTTCGATGCCAAGAAACGCAGCTTTCCGATCAACGTCGGCATCGTGATTTATCCACAGTTGCTCGGGGAGGCCAATACCAAGCTGCTCAAGGCCACCAACCATGACCCCAACGATGAAGCGGGCGGCGTGCGCTTGATCGGCACCTTTATCGAAAACGGCCTGCGCGCTCAGGCCCGCAGCGGCAACCTGCTGACCGGCCAGCTGTACATCGCATTGGATTTTTACCCGAAAGCCGAAAAAGTCGCGTTTGACCCGAGCCTGCGCCCGGTCACCATTCCCACGATCCCCGGTAACCTGGAGCAGTTGCAGGAGAAACTGGAAGGCATCGTCAACAAGCTCAACCAACTGCCGATCGAGCGCATCGCCGGCAACCTCGACGGCAGCCTCGTCGAGTTGCGCAAAGGCCTCGGCCAATTCAACGCCAAGACCCTGCCCGGCGTGCAAAGCACCCTGGGTGAGGTGAGCAAGACGTTGCAATCGGCCAACTCGACCCTGGCCGAAGATTCGCCGCAACGCGAACAACTGACGCAAACCCTGGATGAACTGGCGCGCATGTCGCGCTCCTTGCGCGAGCTGTCGGACTACCTTGGCCGTCACCCGGAGTCGCTGATTCGCGGTCGCCCGGATAACGCCGCGCCCTCTGACCTGCAAGGGCCACCCCGCAAATGAGCATTGGAGCAGCCATGACATTTCCGTTGAAGATCACCCTGGTCAGTGCGGTGCTGCTACTTGCGGCCTGTCGCAGTGAACCGATTGCGTTCCACACCCTGACCCCGGTGCACTGGAATAACAGCACTCAAGCACAGGCCAGCGATATCCGCATTGAAAGCATCAGCGTGCCGCCCCAGGTCGACCGCGCACAGATCGTGATTCGCCAAGGTGATAGTGGCGTGGCGATTCTTGAAACCCAGTGGTGGGCCGCAACCCTGGCCGATGAGCTGAAAAGCGCGCTGGTGGATCAGTTGGCAAACAGTCAGGCCCGGCAACCTGTGTCGTTACGCGTTGATGTACAACGCTTTGACTCGGTGCCCGGGCAGTACGCGCTGCTCGACGTGAAATGGCGGCTGCGGCAAACGGGTGATAGTGCTCGCGCGCCGCTGACGTGCCGCAGCACCTTGCAGTCGCCGGCTGGCCCGACGATTGATGACGTGGTGGCTGCCCATCAGAACAACCTCAAGCGCTTCGCCGCCTTGGTCAGTAAAACCGCCGACACGTCGCTGACAACGTGCCCGACTGCGCCGCAGTAAACAGGTGGGAGCGGGCTGGGTACATCAGGCACACAGAGTGGATGCCGTCGCAGGCAAGCCAACTCCCACAGGAAATCAGGTCAGTAAACCCATCGACTTAGCGCGCGCCACTGCCTGGGTGCGCCGCTCCACGCCCAGCTTGCTGTTGATGTGGCTGGCGTGGGTTTTCACCGTGTGCAGCGAAATAAACAACTGATTGCTGATCTCCTGGTTTGAGCAACCCTGAGCGATCAGTTGCAGCACCGCCAGCTCGCGGGTGCTGAGGGTTTCGTGCGTGGGCGGAGTTTCGATGGCCGCAACTGCCGGCAGCAGCGCCAACAGGCTCTGGTTGAGCAAGCCGTGCGGGTGTTTGCCGAGGTGCTCGCGCATCCAGTCGGGGTAACTTTCCAGCAAGCGCTGGAACGGTTGCAGCGCCCCACCCGCTCCGGCCTCAAGTGCCTGTGCCAGAATCGGCCGCGCCTTGGCTTCGTGGCCACACGCCAACAATAAATGCGCCTGCTGGGTCAGGGCCATCAAGGCAATCATCTGGCGGCCACTGTTCTGCGCTTGCTGCGCCAGTTCTTCAAGACGTTGCAGCGCTGCGCCGGGCTGATGACGGGTGGCGTCCAGCGCAGCTTGTTGCAGCCCGATGTGTTGCGGCAGGTGTGGATGAAACTCCGGTGCGGCGGCGGCATGTTCGCCGTTGTAGGTTTGCCCCAGCCGCATCAGCCAGGCATCGGCCAGGTCGGTGCGCCCTTGGGCCAGCCACAGCTCGCATTTGATCAGGGTGATCATCGCCAGGTAGTAAATCGGCGGCACGTCCCAGATGTGCATCAGGCGCTCGGCTTCGGCGAGTTCGGCGAACGCCTTGGCGAAATCATTGCGCCGCCCTTCGAAGTTGGCGATCACGCAATGCCCGATCAGCACGCTGATGTCCCGGCAGGCCCTGGCTTCGGTGAGCCCCGCGCGCAAGCGGGCAAGGCCGGCTTCTGGCTGACAGCGCACCAACAGCAAAAAGCCTTCGTAAAGAGATAAGCGCGCGCGGACCGCGTACAGCCGCTGAGGCGCCAGGCCATGCAAACGCTGCAGGCCCTGGTGCACTTCATCGAGGGCCCGCAGAATTTCGCCGCGGGCTTGCAGGACGCGTGCGCGGTCGTAATGGGCCAGCGCTTCAAACAGCGGATTGCCGACGCGCTGCGCCAGTTCCAGGGATTCACGGTTCAAGCCACGGGCACGCCACAGGTCGGCATCCACAATGGCCAGATTGGACAGGGTCGACAGGCACATCAGACGCTGGCCGTAGCGCTTTTGCGGCAGGCTTTCCAGCGCCTCGCTGCAATAGCGCTGGGTCAATTCACGATCCCCACGGCCCCGGGCAATGATCCCGCTCAGCGCCAGCCATTGGGCCAGCATGGATTTTTGCGCGGTGGCTGACGGCGCCGGCAAAAAGCGGCTGAGATAACCGGAGAGCTCTTCCGCCGCATCCAGCTGGCAGGCCAGGCCCAAAGCCCAGCTGTAGAGCACGATCAAGCGCGGCGTGCTGATCAGCAGGCTGTCGGGCAGGTCCATCTTCCAGCGCAGCAACATGCCAACATTCTGCTCGGCGAGCAGTTGCTCCTCCGACAGGTTTTGCACCAGGTTGGCTGCCACATCCAGATGCCCCGCGCGCAATGCCTGCTCCACCGCTTCATCGATCAAGCCCTGGGCGTTGAACCAACGGCAGGCGCGCAAGTGCAGGCTGGCGATCGGCAAGGTTGCACTGCTCGCCCGGCGCGTGCGCAACAAGTCGGAGAACAGGTGGTGGTAGCGGAACCAGTGGCCGCTTTCGTCCAGCGGCACCAGAAAAACCTGATGGGCCTTCAGGTAACGCAGGATTTCTGCGCTGTCGTGAGCATCGCGCACCGCGTCGCACAGTTCGCTGCAAAAACGCTCCTGCGGGGCGGTGTCGTAGAGGAACGCCTGGACTTCTGCAGGCAGGCAGTCGATGACTTCCTCGAGCAGATAATCGCGGATTAGCCCTTCGCCACCGTGCAGGTTGTGTGGCAGCGCGCCTTCGGTGCCCGCTTCGGAGATCGCCAATAGCCAGAAGCGCAGGCCCGCCACCCACCCTTCGCTGCGGCGGATGAGGTTTTCCAATGCCTCGCCGCGCAGTGAGTTGCTGTGAATGTCCAGCACGGCCAGCGACTCATCGTGGGTCAGGCGCAGGTCTTGTTCGTGCAGCTCCAGCAGGTGCCGCGAGAGCCGCAGCCGCGCCAGGTGCCAGTCCGGGCGCTGGCGGCTGGTGACCAACACCACCAGACCATCGGGCAAATGATTGAGGAAAAATTGCAGGCAGCGATCCAGCACCGGGCCTTGGGCGAGGTGGTAGTCATCCAGCACCAGCAGCAAGGGCGCGCGCGTGGACAGGTGCTCAGCCAGCTCGTCGAGCAAACCGTCGAGCCACTCTTCAAAGGCAAAGGGCTGATGACGCTGACGCATTTTCAGCAAGCCCAGGGACTGGGCTCCGATTTGAGGAAAATACTGTTGCAAACCGTCGAGCAGGCGCTCAAGAAAACGGCCGGGGTCGTTGTCCCGCGGGCTCAGGCCCAGCCACAGGCTGTGCCAATGGGCGGGCAGGCTTTGGCAGAACTCCACCGCCAACGAACTTTTGCCGAACCCGGCCGGTGCGCTGACCAGCAGCAGTCGCCCTTCCAGGCCAGCGCTCAGCCGCTCGCACAGGCGCGGGCGCAGCACGTAGCCGTCGGGCAGCGGTGGCCTGTAAAAGCGTGCTTCCAATGATGGAATAACCGCGCTGGCAGGCCCTTGGATTCGGGACAGATCAGTCATCGCCGGGCTCTTGTAGAAGGCTGTTGTCGGCATTGCAGATGTCCGCAGACTAGCGGTAAAAGCGGCGAGGTTGTAGATCTTTGCAACATTTGCCTGAAAAAGAACTGCGACAAAAAATATCCCGATGCCCGCCCCAAACAAAAATGTGGGAGGAAGCCAGTGTGAGAGCTGGCTTGCCTGCTCCCACACTGACCACCTCCCACATTGGGTTTACGCGTAAAACCTAGCGAACACCATCCTGACGCAGGGCCGCAGGCGAGAAGTCGGCGGTGCTGGCGGTGAAGCCGAAGTCATACGCCTGCTTCTCTTCGTTCTTCATGCCCAGTGCCAGGTAGCGGCCGGACTGCAGGTCGTAGAGGGTTTCGATGGCGTACCACGGCACTTGCTTGTCGTAGTAGTTCTCGGCGTGGGCTTCGGCGACGCGCCACAGTTGGCCACGGCCATCGTAATGGTCGATAACGGCCGCTTGCCAGGTGTCTTCGTCGATGAAGAAGTCACGCTTGGCGTAGATGTGGCGCTGGCCTTCTTTCAGGGTCGCCACAACATGCCAGACGCGGCGCAACTCGTAGCGTGCCAGGTCCTGGTTGATGTGGCCGGCCTTGATGATGTCAGCGTACTTGAGCTTCGGATCGTCGATTTTGTAGCTGTTGGAGGCGATGTAGATTTCTTTTTTGCCCTCCAGCTTCCAGTCATAACGGTCCGGCGCGCCGTTGTACATGTCGAGGTTATCGGAGGTGCGCAGGCCGTCAGCGGCAGTCCCCGGCCCGTCATAGGACACTTGCGGCGCCCGGCGCACGCGGCGCTGGCCGGCGTTGTAGACCCACGCCGAACGCGGCTCTTTGACCTGGTCCAGGGTTTCGTGCACCAGCAGCACACCACCGGCCAGACGGGCCGGCGCGGTTACTTGCTGCTTGAAGTAGAACAGCACGTTGCCCGGGTTTTTCGGGTCAAAGTCTTTCATCTTGTCGCGGAACACGAACTGGTCTTTGAAGTACACCAGGCTGAACGAGCCGTTGGTTTGCGGCGTGGCCTGGGTTACCAGGCGGGTCACGCTGCCACCGCGATAACGGGTGATGTGGTTCCAGATCACCTCGACACCGCTTTTAGGGATCGGAAACGGCACGGCGGTTTCGAAGTTTTCCAGGCCGTTGCCGCCAGACACCAGGTTGGTGGTGGTGGCGTTTTTCTTGATGGAGGCAAACACATCCGCTGGCACGGTAGCGCCGCGATGGGTCGGGTAGACCGGCATCTTGAAGGTGTCCGGGTAACGCTTGAACATCGCGTACTGCCCCGGGGCCAGCTTGTCTTTGTACTGTTCAACGTTTTTCGCGGTGATGGTGAACTGCGGTTGCTCGCTGGCATACGGGTTGGCGAGGAAACCACGGGCATCCACGGCGCCGGCGTTGGTGGGCAGTGGCGACCATTTCGGGATGGTGCCGGCCGCGTTACCGGCCATTTCAGCGCCCATCGGGGTCAGGGTGGTGCCCAGTTTGGCGGCTTCATCCGCCGTGACTGCCGCCATGACGTTGCTCGCCAGGATCGACAGCCCGAGCACACCCACATGCAACAGACTTTTAGTTATTTTCATATTCTGGTTCTTCCTGAATTGCATGCATCTGAAAAAGACAGTCTTAGAAGTTCACGCCAGCGCTCAGGGCGATGAAATCACGGTCGTCCACGGTGCTGAACTTGCCACCAAAGAAGTTCGTGTAGTTCAGGCCGACGGTGTAGGTGTTCTGGTACTCGGCATCCACACCCAGGCTGACGGCCTTGCGACCTTCTTCAAAGTTGGCGCCAGGGCCTGGCGAATAACCTTTGACGTCGTGGGACCAGGCCACGCTCGGCTTGAGGTTCACACCGGCAAACATATCCGGGTACTCCCAGATTGCCCGGGCGCGGTAGCCCCAGGACGTTGCAGTGGTGTAGCCGTCGTTGTTGCAGTTGGTGTTCAGGCCGGAGGCATTGGGCAAGCCCGCGCCGGTAGCGGTGGAGTTGTTGAGTGCGTTGCAGAAACCGCCAGGCAGCGTGCCGGGGCCGAAGACCGGATCACGGCCATAACGCGCCTCGCTTTTGCTCTCCAGGCCGCCCACATGGGTCACGCCGATTTCACCCACGGTGGTCAGGCGAGTAGCGCCCATCACCTGGTCGAAGAAGTGCGTGAAGGTGGTCTGGAACTGGGTCACTTCCTTACGGTTATAGCCATGCAAGTCCTGGCCCGGCGTGCCCTTGAGCACCGATGCGTTGCCAAAACCCGGAATCGGCGTAACACCCGCAAACAGAATGTCGGTGGTGCTCAGTTGCACCGGCGCATTCGGGCGGTAGCTCAATTCACCACTCCACGCGGTGCCGGTAGGCAACGTGGTGGAGAAGCTCAACCCGTACAGGCGGATATCTTCAGGGTATTCGACGAAGTACCGCGAGCTGCCCGCCACGATCAATGGGCGCAATGCCGCCAACGGCCCCAGTGGACGGGTATACGCCGACGTCGGCGCACCGGTCGCACTGAAAATCGGCGCACGGCTGTGGTAGTTCATGAAGTAGGCGCCGAATTCCGTATCCAGCGGTTCGAAGTTGTAGTGCATGGCCACGCCGAACTGGCCGCTGTCCCGCGCATCACGGTCGCCGCCGCGACGTACCAGCACACCTTCGCTGTTTACATCCACGCCCAGGGCGTTAAGGGTTGGCAAGGCCGCGCCTGGAATGGTGGAACGCTTGTTCAACACCCGCAGGTTATTGTTGCAACCGTCGGCGATCACGTCGGGCTGAGAGAAGAACGTCCCGCAGTTATCCACAACGGTCTGGTCCCACTCCAACTGGTAGAACGCCTCGGCGGAGAGGTTATCGGTCAGGGTCTGGGACACGTAGAACATGTTGACCGGAATCAGGCCTTCCTTGATTTCGGCACCTGGGCGACGGAACGCGGACACGTCGATCGGGTTGATCGAGTTGATGCCGCCGCCAATGAAGGTACTTTCACCCCAGCTCACGACCTGCTTACCGAACCGCACGTTACCCGGCTGATCCGCGACGGTGTAGTTGTGGTAGACGAAGGCATCGAGAATCTGCCCGCCGGAGGACTTGGCGCCCTCTTTGCGGTTGTCGTTGCTGACGTTCTTGTAGTCCAGGTCTTCGTTTTGCAGCGCGAAGTCGTACCAGTATTTGCCACGCACAAAGATGCCGGTGTCGCCGTATTTCAACTCAAGGTCATGGATACCCTTGAAGATCTTCGAGAAGGAATCGCCCTTGTCGAAGTTCAGGTGGCCGTCATCGGAGGTTTGGGACAGGCCCCTGCCTCCGTTGTTGGCACCGATCAGGTCTTTGTTTCGACCGGCAGTCGACCAACTGGACCCCACCGACAGGGAGGAGTCGAAGCTGCCTTCGATTTCACCGATGTTGAAACTGACGCCGAATGCGGGCCCGGCGAGCGTAGAAGCGAGACTGACGGCCAGAGGCAATTTCGCCCGGCGCCAGAACTGGTTTACTGAGGTCATCGACGCTACTCCATGTGCATTATTGTTATGGCAGTGAGTTCTTTCTTCCTGGATGCATGTAACGGCCGGAATACAACGATTCCAATGCCGCCTGGCAACCGAGCCTCCATGGCCCGAAGCGGTACATCCTTGAAAAACTCTGAGTGGGACTATAGCCAGCAGGGGGTACCGCTTGATCCCTCTAAAGTGTGATTTGCATCACCAACCCGTCTGCCACAGTCCTTTCGCCACGTCGACGACAGTCGACGCGCAAAGGATGGCTGAAAATCCGGAAATCACAAGTGAAGGCACGAGATAGAGCATTGCGTGCCCCAGAGGGCACGCTTTGAGGTTTCAGAGGGTGGACAGGAACGTGCTGTTGTTGGCCTGCCATTCAATGATGTCAACGCGGATACGTTTTTTGTCGAGTTTGCCGACACTGGTCTTGGGAATTTCAGTAACAACGGCGATCTGGCTTGGAATGGCCCACTTGCTCAAGTGGCCCAATTCGACGAAGGGTTTAAGGTGCTCCTTGAGCTCGCGGGCACCTATCACATGGCCATCATGGACCACCAGCAACGCAAATGGGCGCTCGCCCCACTGCGGGTCGGCGATGCCCACCACCGCTACTTCGCGTACCGCCGGGTGACGGCTGACCAAATCTTCCAGCGCCAGGGACGAGATCCACTCGCCGCCGGTCTTGATCACGTCCTTGATGCGGTCGCGGATATCGATCACGCCGAAGGCATCCAGGGTCGCCACGTCGCCGGTGTGCATCCAGCCGCCAGCCCACAGCTCGGCGCCCTTCTGGGGTTCGTTGTAATAGCCCTCGGTCAGCCACGGCGCACGCAGCACCAGTTCGCCCTGGGACTCGCCGTCGGCGGGCAGGAAGTTGCCGTCACCGTCCACAATCGCCGCTTCCACCAACGGCCCGGGCACACCGGCCTTGATGCGGTAAGTGGTGCGCTCGTCTTCGCTGCCGGCCATCAACTCTTCATTGAGGTGGGCGCAGGACACCAACGGCCCGGTCTCGGACATGCCGTACGCAGCGGTCAGCTGAATCCCACGCGCCTTGGACGATTCATACAGCGTGCGGTTGAGCGCGCTGCCGCCGATGACGATTTTCCAGCCGGCAAAATCCACGCCCTGAGCGGCCTTGGCGTTGAGCACCATTTGCAGGATGGTCGGCACGCAGTGGGAGAACGTGACCTTCTCTTTGCGCCACAGCTCCACCAGGTATTCCGGGTCGTAACGGCCGGGGTAGACCTGTTTCAAGCCAAGCATGGTCGCCACATACGGCAGGCCCCAGGCGTGAACGTGGAACATCGGCGTGATCGGCATGTACACGTCGTTGGTGCCCAGCAGGCGCACGCTGTCGACGCTGCCCATGATGGTCGCCACGCCGATGGTGTGCAGCACCAGTTGGCGATGGGTGAAGTACACGCCCTTGGGGTTGCCGGTGGTGCCGGTGGTGTAGAACGTGGTGGCGACAGAGTTTTCGTCGAAGTCCTGGAAGTCGTACGCAGGGCTCGCGGCTGCCAGCAAGGTTTCGTACTCACCGACCAGATCCGGCAGCTCGGCAGTTTTGGACTCGCCGTCGGTCAGCAGCAGGGTTTTGTCGACGGTGGTCAGGTGCTCGGCGATGGCCTGATAAAGGCCCACGAACTCGCTGTTGACCAGCACGAAGCGGTCCTCGGCGTGGTTCATGGTGTAGAGGATTTGTTCCGGCGACAGCCGCACGTTGATGGTGTGGATGACCGCGCCGATCATCGGAATGGCAAACATGCATTCCAGGTAACGGTGACTGTCCCAGTCCATCACGGCAACCGTGTCACCGGCCTTGACCCCGGCTTCGGTCAACACATTGGCCAGGCGCGCGACGCGTTCCATCAGGGTCGGGTAGGTGTAACGCAGTTTGTCGCGGTAGACGATTTCCCGGGTTTTCTCGTAACGGGCCCCGGACATCAGCAGGCGTTTGATCAACAGCGGGTATCGGTACGCGCCTTCGGCGGGCGGGATAATACGGGTCTGCAACATACGAATCCCTTATCTGACTGCACGGTCTTGGCTTGAAGACCTGCACTTTAGAGACCTTATGTGTCAGTCAAATCAGCCAAAGGAATGATTTGCAGCGCCCAATGAATGCTAGCTTTGGGCCAGCATTGGAAGCCTGCGGATATCTCTGTGGGAGCTGGCTTGCCTGCGATGGCATCGCCTCAGTACAAAGGAAACACCGAGGTGCCTGCATCGCGGGCAAGCCCGGCTCCCACAGAGATCGGGCCTACCCATGAATGGTGCTTCCTCAGCAGCCTTATTTCATGCTGGTGAAGGCGAGTTTCACACCAATCGCAATCAACACCGCGCCCATGGTCCGATCAAACCAGTGCCCCATGCGCGCAAAACCGGCGCGCACTCGCTGCTGGCTGAACAACATCGCCACCAGGCAGAACCACAACGCCGTCGCAACCGCCAGGTACACGCCGTAACCGGCCTGGATCGCCAGCGGCGTGTGCGGGTTGATCACCACGGTGAACAGCGACAGGAAAAACAGCGTGGCCTTGGGGTTCAAACCATTGGTCACGAAGCCCGACGTAAAGGCGCCGCGCGCCGTGCGCTCGCCGACTTCGCGGTGCAGGTCTTCTTCGCTGGCAGGCTTGGCCGGCTGCGCGCGCAGGGCCTTGAAGCCGATGTACAGCAGGTAAGCCGCCGCCGCCCATTTCAATGCGTTGAACAGCACGATGGACTGGGACACGATCAAGCCAATGCCCAGCAACGAATAACCCACGTGCAGGAAAATCGCCGAGCCGACGCCCAGCGCGGTCCAGGTCCCGGCGCGTCGGCCGTGGGTGACGCTTTCGCGCACAACCACGGCGAAATCCGGGCCAGGGCTGGCCACCGCCAACAAGTGAATCAAAGCTACGGTCAAAAACTCGGCGGCGTACATGCTCACTCCATTAAGTAACTGATTATTTCATCTGATAGGCTCCGCAGATTACGCCTTCACCCTCAGTCGCAAAAGGTACAGTTGATGAAGAACAACCGCCGCGCCGTCTTCCTTGATCACCCGTCCCTGGACCTGGGGGACCTCGACCTCAGCGAGCTGCGAAATACCTTCAGCGAACTGCAGCTGTTTGAGCACACCACTCAGCAGAATGTGATCGAGCGCCTGCAAGGTGCGCAGGTGGCGATCAGTAACAAAATCGCGCTGAACACCGACACTCTCGCGGCGTGCCCCGAACTCAAACTGATTCTGGTGTCGGCCACCGGGACCAACAACGTCGACCTCGCCGCCGCCCGCGCCCACGGCATTACCGTGAGCAACTGCCAGGGCTACGGCACGCCGTCGGTGGCGCAGCACACGCTCATGCTGTTGCTCAACCTGGCGACGCGCTTGCAGGACTATCAAAGGGACGTCAGCGCCGGCAAATGGCAACAGGCCAAGCAGTTTTGCCTGCTGGACCACCCGATTGTCGAACTGGAAGGCAAAACCCTCGGCCTGCTCGGCCATGGCGAACTGGGCAGCGCCGTGGCGCGCCTGGCCGAAGCCTTCGGCATGCGCGTGTTGCTCGGTGCGATTCCTGGGCGCCCTGCTCGCGCCGACCGCGTGCCGCTGGATGAATTGCTCGCGCAGGTGGATGCACTGACCCTGCACTGCCCGCTCAATGAACACACCCGCGACTTTATCGGCGCGCGCGAACTGGCGCTGCTCAAGCCCGGTGCGTTCATCGTCAACACGGCGCGCGGCGGTTTGATCAACGAACAGGCCCTGGCGGATGCCTTGCGCAGCGGCCATTTGGGCGGCGCGGCGACCGACGTGCTGAGTGTGGAACCGCCGGTGAATGGCAATCCACTGCTGGCGGGCGACATTCCGCGCCTGATCGTCACGCCCCACAATGCCTGGGGCAGCCGCGAAGCGCGGCAGCGCATCGTCGGCCAACTGGCGGAAAACGCCCGAGGCTTTTTCAGCGGCGCCCCGCTGCGCGTCGTCAGTTGATAAACTGCGCCCCTTTTCAAGGAGCAGACCATGGATCCGCGCAGTGAAGTACTGCTTCGTCAGGCCGAACTTTTTCAGGGCAACGTGCTGTTGGTCGGCCTGCCCGCCGATGATTTGCTTGGCCGCCTGCCCAACGCTCACGGCTGGTGCTGGCATGCCGGCGACCAGGCCGCGCTGGATGCGCGCTTCCCCGAGCGCAGCCAGTTCGGCGTAAAGGTGCCGGAGCGTGGGTTCGATGCGGCGGTGATCTTCCTGCCCAAGTCCAAGGACCTCACCGATTACCTGCTCAACGCGGTGGCCGCCCGCCTGCCAGGCGCCGAGCTGTTTTTGGTCGGCGAGAAAAAAGGCGGCATCGAAAGCGCTGCCAAACAGATGCTGCCCTATGGCAAACCGCGCAAGCTCGATAACGCGCGCCACTGCCAGCTGTGGCAAATCACCGTGGCCAACGCCCCGCAGGCGGTTGAGCTGGAAAGCCTGGCGCAGGTCTTCGACGTGCCGCTGGCAGAAGGGCCACTGAAGGTGGTGAGTTTGCCGGGCGTGTTCAGCCATGGTCGCCTGGATCGCGGTACCGAGTTATTGCTAGAGAATTTGGACAAGTTGCCCAGCGGCCATCTGCTGGACTTCGGTTGCGGCGCGGGCGTGCTGGGTGCGGCGGTGAAACGTCGCTACCCGCACAACACGGTGACAATGCTCGATGTGGACGCGTTTGCCGCCGCCAGCAGTCGCCTGACCCTGGCTGCCAACGGCCTGGAAGCCGAGGTGCTGACCGGTGATGGTATTGATGCTGCGCCGATGGGTTTGAACGCGATTTTGAGCAACCCGCCGTTCCATGTCGGGGTGCACACCGACTACTTCGCTACCGAGAACTTGTTGCGAAAAGCGGCGAAACACTTGGCAAAAGGTGGAGAACTTCGTTTGGTTGCCAACAGCTTCCTTAAGTATCAGCCGTTGATCGAAGAGCATCTGGGCGTGTGTGCAATCAAGGCTGAAGGCAATGGTTTCCGCATTTACCGTGCCAAGCGCAGCTGAAGCGCGTTTGAAAAAGAAGGCTTGCCGAATGGATTTTGCCTAGGCAGAATCCGCTCCGTCCTAGGGGAGTAGTCTCCCACGAGCGCCACGCTCGTCCGGCATACGTCAACATACTTGGTCAACAGACCATGGCGTATGCGACCCAGGAGTCCGCACAGACGGACCGGGGTTTGACAAGACCTATGACACGAACACCTTACCCGGGGCGGGAAGGCTGTACGTGTCATAGCCGTGTCGACCCGCCCCTGGAAACCTACCTGATGCTGGATTCATTACTCGTTCCTACCGCAATCGTTGCCTTGGCCGAAATCGGCGACAAGACGCAACTGCTCGCGCTCATCCTTGCCGCACGCTTTCGCAAACCCTGGCCAATCATCGCCGGCATCGTTGCCGCGACCCTCGCCAACCATGCGGCTGCCGGTGCTGTGGGGGCCTGGTTCGGAAGTTTCTTCTCGGATGCGGTGTTGCACTGGATTCTCGCGGCGAGCTTCTGCGCCACGGCGCTGTGGACCCTGGTGCCAGACAAACTCGACGATGACGAAGCCAGTACCTCGCGCAAGTTCGGGCCGTTCCTGACCACGCTGATTGCGTTCTTCCTCGCGGAAATCGGTGACAAGACGCAGATCGCCACGGTGATGCTGGCGGCGCAATACCCGGAATTGTGGCTGGTGATTATCGGCACCACGCTGGGCATGCTGATTGCCAACGTGCCGGTGGTATTGGCGGGGAATTTTGCGGCGGACAAACTGCCACTGACCCTGATTCGCCGACTGGCGGCCACGGCGTTTTTTGTGCTGGCGGTGGTGGCGGTGTACAAGGCCATGCAGAGCAGCGGGTGGATCTAAACCTGTAAACCCAAACCCATGTGGGAGCTGGCTTGCCTGCGATAGCATCAACCGGGTCTGCCTGAGATACCGAAGTGTCTGCATCGCAGGCAAGCCAGCTCCCACACAAGCCCGCTCCCACATTTGGAGCATCAGCGAATCTGGAATATCAGGATTTTTTCGCTTGCTGGTACAGCGGCATTACCTTGGGAATCGCCGCCTGCAACGAAGCAATTCGGCTGTCGGAGGCCGGGTGCGTACTCATGAACTCCGGCGGCGAGCCTTCCGACGCTTTGGCCATCTTGTTCCACAACGTGATGGCGGCATTCGGGTTGTAACCGGCGCGGGCCGACAGCTCCAGGCCGATCAGGTCCGCTTCGTTTTCGTTGGCGCGGCTGTTGGGCAAGGTCATGCCGTAGTTGGCCACGGTGTCGGCCAGCGCCAGGCTGTCCTGACCCAGACCGAAAATGGCACCCGCGCCCTGCTTGGCCATTTCAATCCCGTAAGCCTTGGACATCGCTTCACGGCCATGCTCGCGCAGGGCGTGGGCGATTTCATGGCCCATCACCGCCGCCAGCTCGTCATCGGTGAGCTTGAGCTTGTCGATCAACCCGCTGTAAACAAAGATTTTGCCGCCAGGCCCACAGTTGGCGTTCATCTCATCGCTTTTGATCAGATTCACTTCCCACTTCCACTGCGCCGCATCCGGGCGGAAAGTCGGGGCCTGGGCGATCAGGCGGTTGGCAATCGCCTGCACACGCTTGGCGTTGGCGCTGTTCTTGTCCAGCATGCCTTTGCCGCTCGCCTCACCCAGCGTCTGCTGGTAGGACTGCGCATACATCTGGTCGACTTCCTGGCTCGACAGCATGCTGAACATGTACTGCTTGCGCTCGACCCCAACGGCGCCGCCGCTGGTGGTGTTAACCGACTGGCAGCCCGCCAGCAGCATCGCTGCAACCAAGCCACTTACCGCCAATGACTTCTTCATGAAGCTCTCCCTGAATACACGCCGTGAAAACATGGCGCGTATCGTAGGCGGTCGTTTGTATCTGCGCCAGATACAACAGACGTGTAACCGCTTAGTTTCAGATACATCCCACATAAACTGAATTCACATTTCCAAGTGTGGGAGCTGGCTTGCCTGCGATGGGGGCCGTCACTCCAACCGCACACTCACTGACTCAACCCGGGGTCAGGCATTCAGGCCCATTAAGCTTGGGATCATTGACCATATTGGCCAGCACCCGCTCGCGCAACGCCACAGGCTCGCCGGCCAGCAGCGCCTGCAATTGATGCAATGGCGTTTCAGGGTTCAACCAGGCCTCTTGCCCCGCCGCATCCAGAATCAACGGCCGGCGCTGGCTTTGCGCGGCCTGTGTCACCACTGCAGTGCTCAGCCACACCTGCTCTTGCACCGGATACGCTTCCCAGATCGCCGCAAAAAACAGCGTGGAGCCCTCCCCCGGCGTCAGCCAATAAGGGCGTTTGCGCTGGGTGCCGCGCCATTCGTAAAACCCATTGGCGGGCAGCAGGCAACGACGCTGACGGAAAGCTTCGCGAAACATCGGCTGCTCGGCCAGGGTTTCAGCGCGGGCGTGGGCCGGGGTGCGGGAAAGGTCGGTCAGCCAGGGCGGTGTCAGCCCCCAGCGGGCGCGGGCCAGGGTGCGCTGGCCTTCGCTCAGGCGCTGGATCAGCACGGAATCATTGGGGGAGATATTCCATTGGGCCTGCTGATCAGCCGGGAAGCCGGGTAAGGCCGCAAAGGCAGGGTTCCAGCGAAACAGGGCATAACGTCCACACATGGGGTAACACGACTCTTGGGTAAACCGACCGACAGCCTAACAGACCAACACGTCGGGCAAGCTGTCGGGTTCATCGCCGGGCAGCGGCTGCGCGCCGATGTAGGCCAAAATCAGCTCGCGGGCGTAGGCCGCCCGGTCGTTATCCACTTCCAGCCCCAGCAACCCGAAAATCGGCAGTTCACCGGTGCCGCCGAGCAAATGCCGGCCCACCAGATGCGCGTCGATGCCCTCGCTGGCGAGCATGTGTTGCAGCAGCTCGCCTTCCATCAGGTTTTCCGGTTCGTAGATTCGCTGCATGGGCGACCCCGTTATTCGTTTTCGCTGCGAACGTTCAGCATCCATTCGCTGCCGTGCACCTGCAGCTCAAAAGTGATCGGCCGGCAGCACACCGGGCAGTCTTCGATATATTCCTGATCGCCCCCTGACAGGTCCAGCAACGCCGTGACCACCTCGCCACAATAAGGGCATTCGTATGACTCCTCTTCCATCGCGGTCTCCCAGGTGACTTGTGCGTATAATCGCCGGTCTATTTACAGGGCTATTCTCGGCAACGCCAATACTGCGGCCGCACCCTGCTATTTCCTTTACTTACCCTAGCCGTTTCTAACAAGAGAGCATGATGGGCGAATTCGATACCATCCGACCTTACAACGACAGCGAAGTCCCGGCAGTGCTGGCACGTCTGTTCAGTGACAAGGCCTTTCTGGACATCCTGACCCACTTCCGCTTCCCGCGCTTTGCCGGCGCATTCGGCTGGCTGCTCAAGCCGATGATCGCCCGCAAGTTACGCCGTGAGTTCGCCGGCGTCACCACCGTGGCCACACTACAGGACAAGGTCGAGTATTACGTCGACCACACCATTGACCGAGCGACTGACGGCGTAACCTACACCGGCGTCGAGCAGCTCAAGTCTGGCACCGCTTACCTGTTTCTGGCCAACCACCGCGATATCGTGATGGACCCGGCCTTCGTCAACTATGCCGTGTACCACGCCGGCCTGCCGACGCCGCGCATCGCCATCGGCGACAACCTGCTGCAAAAGCCGTTCGTCAGCGACCTGATGCGTTTGAACAAGAGCTTTATCGTGCACCGCTCGATCACCGGGCGAAAGGAAAAGATGGCGGCGTTCAACCTGCTGTCGGCCTACATCAACCATTCGATCCGCAACGACTGCCAGTCGATCTGGATCGCCCAGGCCGAAGGCCGGGCCAAGGATGGGGATGACCGTACCGAGTCGGCGATCCTCAAGATGTTCCATGTCAGCCGCAAGGACGAGCCGTTTGCCGAGGTGATTCAGTCGCTGAACCTGACACCGGTGTCGATCAGCTACGAGTACGACCCATGCGATTCGGCCAAGGCGCGCGAGCTCTACATCCGCGCCACCACCGGCACCTACAGTAAGGCACCAGGCGAAGATGACGTGAGCATTGCGCTGGGCATCACCGGCTACAAGGGCCGGGTGCACGTGAACTTTGCACCGCCGATTACCGAGCGTTTCGAAGACACCAAACTGCTGGCGGTGGAGATGGACCGGCAAATTCTCGGCGGTTATCGCTTATTCCCGGTGCATTACCTGGCGTATGCGCAGTGGAGCGACGCCGACCCGCAATTGCAGGTGCCGACGGCAGCCGAAGTGTTTCCGGCGGATGAGTTGGCCAAAGCCAAAGCAGAGTGGGAGCGGCGATTGAATGAGTGCCCGGCGGAGCATCGGCCGTTTTTGGTGGTGCAGTATGCGACGCCCGTGCGCAATCAATACCGGGTGAAGGCCGGGATTCCTCTGTAACACACAGGCAAAAAATGTGGGAGCGGGCTTGCCCGCGATTGCGGTGTGTCAGTCGGCAAATCCGGTGCTGACACTCCCTCATCGCGGGCGAGCCCGCTCCCACATTTGTTTTGGGTTGTTCTTAGAGATGGGTGCTGAGCCAGGAGACGGCCAGTGCCAGCATCAGGCAGGCGAACCCGACGCGATAAGCAAAACGATGCGCCCGTTCGGTGCGCACATCCAGAAACAACATCGGTTGGTCGATCGCGCGATCTTCGCTTTGTGCGGTCAGGTCGGCCATCGCGCGTTGCTCGCGCAAGCGAGTAATGAACAGCAGCGCTGCACCCGGGCAGGCCACCAGTAGAGCCACAACATTAATGAGCAGTGCGGGCAGCGCCATCGCAAACCTCGGTCGATCAGTGCCTTGGTATCGATTCAGATACAAACCTGAACAATAGTCGCGTCCTGCGCCGAAAAAGCTCCGTCCCCCATGTGCACTTAATGTATCCAGTAATTTACAGCGTCACCTGAACGTCACCTTAACAAGCCACTCTGTTGCCCTTCGAACGCCCGGGAGCTTGTCATGCTGCATGCACAAAACCAGGATCGGTTGTATCTGATCGCCCAAAACGATGAGCAAGAGGCGCTGGTCGGTGCCCTGGCATTCAATGTCCAGGATCGTCACTGGCTGGTGTATTGCGCCCTTGGTGGGCACCAGCATGCCGACCTGCCGGAAATGGACTTTCTCACCGGTGTGAGTGTGCTGGACTTTTATGTCGAAACGGCTGCGTGAACGCTCCAGGCACAAAAAAACCGGGCTCATCGCTGAGCCCGGTTTTTTGTGAGCGAAGGTTACTGCGAACTGAGCAGTTGGCCGATGCTTGGGTCTTTGAACAGGCGAGTCAGGGCATCACTCAACACATCGCTGACCAGCTTGGTGTTGGTTTCCTCGTTCGGCGACATGCCGAAGCGCTGGTCCAGCGAGGCAGCGTAGCGACCGCTGTAGCGACGGGTGCCGGCACTCACGTCGGACTTGAACGTCGCGCCGATCGAGGCTTCGGTCACGTACAGGCCTTTTTTAGGCGACTGATACTTAAGCTCAGCCAGAGTGATGGTCAACTGAGGTGCGCCCGGCGAGTTGGCCGGGGTGAAGCCCAGCAGGCGCACGGCGGCCTCGGCCTGGGCTTGCAGCTTGGGCAGCACGTCCTGGCCCGTTACCGAAATCAGCGCGGTCTCCGGGTAGAGGCCACCGCGCGAACCCAGGGTTGGCGATGGACGACCATCGACCACACGCACCGACACCGGCTGACCATGACCTACCGGCGCCAGCTGCGCGGTAACTTTAGGTTGCGGGCTGAGTTGTTGCGGGCTGTTGGCGCAGCCAACCAAGGTCAAACTGGTCACAGTGATCAAACCGAACAACAGGCGTTGCAACATACTCATTTCTCCAGGACTGGGTGCAAACAGGCGGCCAGTATAACGGTGCATGCGCGCCTCTCACCAGTAATCCTGAACCGCAGCTGAAGCCAGGCTCAAATTACAATTTCACATAATTTCGTCACTTCAGTGTCATGGCACACTGGCAATCTTCAAGCATGTAACGCAACCGGTACAAAGCCATGCGCCTTCTCAAATCGTTGTTCATGACAAATGCTCGTCATCGCCACTACGCCCTGCTCGATAACCGCGGCTATTGCTTGGCGTTCAAGCGATGCAGCCTGCCGCCCGTCGGTGATGGTTGGGTGGAAGTTGCCGAGGTAAATCTGGGCTGGATGCACCGCCCGCTACCGGCCAGCGCCCGGCTCAGCCCCAAGGTTTCACACGCGCATTCGCGGCACGCGTTGGCCTCCTGACCGAAGCACTAATAAAAGTCATAAAACACGCCCATTTCCTTGGCGTTCTTCGCTACAATCTCCCCCCGATTATAAGGACGTCTCCTGATCGGGCCTCGCAGCATCGTTAATGCCTCGGCAATAACTTCAAGAATCGCCCACAGAGAGCCGCCCACACAGATCGAGTGAAGCTGGCGCGCTTGCTGTTTTCTTTGCAAACCTCCCTCTTTACCGAATCTGCCAGAGCTGCCATTGCGCTCGGCCACTTGTGTTGTTTGCCCGTTTTGCCGCGTGTCGGTGAGGTTTTGCGGGCCAGGTGCCAGGCTGGGGCAGCCCTTTTTTGAGGTTCACGTCTTCAAAAGAGCGTGAAAAAACGGGTTTTCACAACTTCACAAGAGTGTGGCGAGCAAATGAATAGTTTTGCGTTTGTACAAGCACCATCAGCGTCTGGAACAGCCCAACCACACAGGACCGAGTACTCCTCAAAAAACGGAGCTTGAAGCCTGTCCGCTACGGATTTGGTTGCACGAATTGCACGCTTTGACCATAAGTCGAATTGCCACAGGCGCCCATGAATGCGTTCATAGGCACATTGGCCCGGCAGGAAGCGTGCGCTGACGTTGCAAAAAATTGCGAAGAATCGGACATGGCGATCCTGGCCATGGGTAATCTGGGGCAACACGTGAACCGCCCCGTCACTCCTGGCAGCCATGCCGTCAATTTGGTGCTGCAGATTTTGGAGACGCGTTAAATGGCGCATAACGAAGCAGTCGACGTAGTACTGGTAGGGGCCGGCATCATGAGTGCCACCCTGGCCGTACTGCTCAAAGAGCTCGACCCCGGCCTGACGCTGGAAGTTGTTGAGCTGATGGATTCGGGTGCCGCGGAGAGCTCCAACCCGTGGAACAACGCCGGTACCGGCCACGCCGGGCTGTGTGAGCTGAACTACACCCCGCAGGCGGGTGATGGCTCCATCGACATCAAGAAAGCCGTGCACATCAACACCCAGTTCGAGGTGTCGAAGCAGTTTTGGGCGTACCTGACCCAAAAAGGCACCTTTGGCTCGTCCAAATCCTTCATCAGCCCGGTGCCGCACCTGAGCTTCGTGCAGGGCGAAAAAGGCGTGTCGTTCCTCAAGAAGCGCTTTGAAACCCTCAGCCAGCACCATGCGTTCTCGGACATGCATTACACCGAAGACCGCAGCGAGATGGCCGAGTGGATGCCGCTGATGATGCCGGGCCGCCCGCTCGACGAAAAAATTGCGGCCACCCGCGTCATGAACGGCACCGACGTCAACTTCGGCGCCTTGACCAACCAGTTGCTCAACCACCTGACCAGCTCGCCCGACGCCCAGGTCAAGTACAGCAAGCGCGTGACCGGCCTCAAGCGCAACGGCGCCGGCTGGACCGTGAGCATCAAGGACGTCAACAGCGGCAACAGCCGTGAGGTGGACGCCAAGTTCGTCTTCCTCGGCGCCGGCGGCGCGGCGCTGCCGTTGCTGCAAGCCTCGGGCATCGAAGAAAGCAAAGGCTTCGGCGGTTTCCCGGTCAGTGGCCAATGGCTGCGTTGCGACAACCCGGACGTGGTCAAGCACCACCAGGCCAAGGTCTATAGCCAGGCCGCCGTGGGCTCGCCACCGATGTCGGTGCCGCACCTGGACACCCGCGTAGTGGATGGCAAGAAGTCCTTGCTGTTCGGGCCTTACGCCGGTTTCACCACCAAATTCCTCAAGCACGGCTCGTTCCTTGACCTGCCGCTGTCGATCCGTGCCGGCAACATCGGCCCGATGCTGGCTGTCGCCCGCGACAACATGGATTTGACCAAGTACCTGGTCAGTGAAGTGCGCCAGTCCATGGAACAGCGCCTGGAGTCACTGCGTCGCTTCTACCCTGAAGCGAAAGCCGAAGACTGGCGCCTGGAAGTGGCCGGCCAACGGGTGCAGATCATCAAGAAAGACCCGAAAAAGGGCGGCGTGCTGCAGTTTGGCACCGAACTGGTCGCGGCCCGGGACGGTTCGTTGGCCGCCCTGCTGGGCGCGTCTCCGGGTGCATCGGTGACCGTGTCGATCATGCTGGAATTGATCGAGCGCTGCTTCCCCGAGAAAGCTGCGGGTGAGTGGGCAGCCAAGCTGCACGAGATCTTCCCGGCGCGTGAAAAGGTCCTGGAGACCGATGCCGAGCTGTATCGCAAAATCAATGCGCACAACAACATCAGCCTGGAACTGGTTGAGCCTGCCGCCGAGACCGAGAGCTACGCTTGAGGTCGTGACGCAGAGCGTCACGTGGGAAAGATCGCCCCGCTCTTGTGATGAGAGCGGGGCGTTTTTTTGCCTGTGATAATCAGCCGCGAGCGTTTTCGATCAGCGCGATGTATTCCGGCGCGTTGCGCTGGTCCTTGATCAGGTCGACGAAGGTCTGGCCGTGCTCGTCTTTACCGTCAAGGTCTAGACCGGCTTCCTTGAAAAAGCCCAGGAAGCGCTCGAAGTCATCGATACGCAGGCCACGGTAGGCCTTGATCAGTTTGTGCAGGGACGGTGAAGTTGCGTCAACCGGCTCGAAGTCCAGGAACAACTTGATTTGATCGTCGCCAATCTCGTCGCCGATCACCTGTTTCTTATCTTTACGCATTACCGACTCCAGCCTGCAGACATTTACACGGGGTTTGAAGTCTACCTGCGGGGCGCGAGCGGCGGAAGCCACGCCGAACTCATGTGGGAGCTGGCTTGCCTGCGATAGCCATAGGTATCTACACAACTTTTAGAGGCTGGCGAATCTCTCTGTGAGAGGTGGCCGAGCTGTAGCTCAATCGAACTGGGCAAGCATCCAGCGTTGATACTCGGCCACATCGGCGTCGCCTTCACGCGGCGCCCAATCAGCCAGTTCGCCCTCGCCCACCGGCCGATAAGGGCCGGCCTTGCATTCGAACATCACCGTGTCGGGCTCCAGCACCACCAGGCCATGGAATATTCCCGGAGGCAGGTCAACGCCCGAACACTCGCCGCCCGCTTGCATCACGCGCTTGGCAAGCACCTCGCCTGTCTCACTGAATACCAGCAGCCCCAGGCGGCCTTTAAGCACCACCAGCGTTTCTGCTTTGTCTGCACTCAGGTGCCGATGGGGTGGCACATAGGTATTGGGTTGCAAACTTACCGCCAGCCGATGGCAAGGCTCTTCCATCTGATGGAAGTTGTGGTGGTGCCGGCCACGGGGGCTTGCGCCCGCTTTCTCAGCCAGTTCAGCAAACAGCGTGTTATCAAGAAAGCGGATCATGAATTACATTCCTTTAACGGCGTAGATGCCATTGGCGTTACGCCAGTAGCCTTTGTAGTCCATACCGTAACCAAAGATATAGCGGTCGATGCACGGCAGGCCGACGTAATCGGCTTTCAAGTCCGGACGGGCTTTGCGGTCGTGGTCTTTGTCGATCAACACGGCGGTGTGAACCTTGCGTGCGCCAGCGTGTTTGCAGAAGTCGATGATGGCGCCCAGGGTGTGACCTTCATCGAGAATGTCGTCGATGATCAACACGTCGCGGTCGATGAACGAGACTTCGGGCTTGGCTTTCCAGAACAGGTCGCCGCCCGTGGTTTCATTGCGGTAACGCGTGGCGTGCAGGTAAGACGCTTCCAGCGGAAATTGCAGATGAGTGAGCAATTTGCCGGCGAAAATCAGGCCGCCGTTCATCACGCAAAAGACCACCGGGTTGGTGTCAGCCATTTCGCGCGTGATTTGTGCGCCAACCTTGGCGATCGCTTCTTCGACTTGCGCTTCGGTGTACAGGCAATCAGCCTCACGCATGATTTGACGGATATGCTCAAGATCAGCGGACATGGCGCTCTCCAAGGGGATGCTGTGGCAAGAAAAGCGGGCAAAGGTACGCATGTGGGGCGCAACGATCAAGCCTTAATGGACTAACGTACTAGATGTCTATAGGACAACACCCTCGGATAGATTAATCTAGGCCGGTTTTTTTGCCCGCCGCCGGAGCCTTTCCCATGCCCACTCGCGAGATCCGCCACCCGCTGATCCGACACAAACTCGGCCTTATGCGCCGTGCCGACATTAGCACGAAGAATTTCCGTGAGCTTGCTCAGGAAGTCGGAGCGTTGCTCACTTACGAAGCCACCAAAGATTTGCCTTTGGAAAATTACGAAATCGAGGGCTGGTGCGGTACCGTCCAGGTCGAGAAAATCGCCGGTAAGAAAATCACGGTTGTCCCCATCCTGCGCGCCGGTATCGGCATG
This sequence comes from Pseudomonas sp. PWP3-1b2, assembly GCF_049896045.1. Lineage (NCBI taxonomy): Bacteria > Pseudomonadati > Pseudomonadota > Gammaproteobacteria > Pseudomonadales > Pseudomonadaceae > Pseudomonas > Pseudomonas sp. PWP3-1b2. Next base: position 52,738 of record NZ_JAFCTN010000010.1, on the reverse strand, counting down.
CTCGAAGGCGTGCTCAGCCTGATTCCCGGCGCCAAGGTCAGCGCCGTAGGCGTGGCCCGCAACGAAGAAACCTTGCAGGCTCACACCTACCTGGAAAAACTCGTTCCGGAAATCAACGAGCGCCTGGCGATGATCATCGACCCGATGCTCGCCACCGGCAGCTCCATGGTCGCCACCATCGACCTGTTGAAAAAAGCCGGCTGCAAAGACATTCGCGCCATGGTGCTGGTGGCCGCCCCCGAAGGGATTGCCGCAGTCGAAAAGGCGCACCCGGATGTGCAGATCTACACCGCGTCCATTGATGAACGCTTGAACGAACACGGTTACATCATCCCAGGCTTGGGCGATGCCGGTGACAAGATCTTCGGTACCAAGCAGAAGGACGCTTGAGCATGCAGGATGATTTCAACGACCCGCTTTGGCGCCAGATCCTGTCTGGCGCACAAATGCTCTTTGTAGCATTTGGTGCGCTGGTGTTGATGCCACTGATCACAGGTCTTGATCCAAACGTTGCGTTGTTTACTGCGGGCCTGGGCACGTTGTTGTTCCAGGTTGTGACAGGGCGGCAGGTGCCGGTGTTTTTGGCGTCGAGCTTTGCGTTTATCACCCCGATCATTCTTGCCAAGGGCCAATTCGGCCTCGCGGCGACCATGGGCGGCGTGATGGCGGCGGGTTTCGTCTATACGTTTCTGGGCCTGGCGGTGAAGATCAAGGGCACCGGTTTCATTGACCGGCTGCTGCCGCCAGTGGTCATCGGCCCGGTCATTATCTCCATCGGCCTGGCCATGGCACCGATTGCCGCCAATATGGCGATGGGCAAGAACGGCGACGGCAGCGAGTTGATTCATTACCAGACCGCGATGCTGATCTCGATGCCGGCGCTGCTGACCACGTTGATCGTGGCGGTGTTCGGCAAAGGCATCTTCCGCCTGGTGCCGATCATCTCCGGCGTGCTGGTGGGTTTTGCCATGGCGTTCTACTTCGGCGTGGTCGATACGGCGAAGATTGCAGCCGCCCCCTGGTTCGCCCTGCCCCACTTCACCGCGCCGGAATTCAACTGGCAGGCGATTCTGTTCATCGTCCCGGTGGCCCTGGCACCGGCGATTGAACATATCGGTGGCGTGATTGCGGTCGGCAGCGTGACCGGTCGCGACTACCTGAAGAAGCCCGGCCTGCACCGCACCTTGCTTGGCGACGGCATCGCTACCACGGCGGCAGGCCTCTTCGGCGGCCCGCCAAATACCACCTACGCCGAAGTCACCGGCGCGGTGATGCTGACCAAGAACTACAATCCGAAAATCATGACCTGGGCGGCGGTATTTGCCATCAGCCTGGCGTTTATCGGCAAGTTCGGCGCATTGCTGCAAAGCATTCCGGTTCCGGTGATGGGCGGCATTTTGTGCCTGCTGTTTGGTTCGATTGCCGCGGTGGGGATGAACACGCTGATCCGCCACAAGATCGACCTCGGCGAGGCGCGCAATCTGGTGATTGTGTCGGTGACCCTGGTGTTTGGTATTGGTGGCGTGCTGGTCGGCACCGGCACGGGCCCGGATGACTTTGGCCTGAAGGGCATCGCCCTGTGTGCAGTGGTGGCGATTGCGCTGAACCTGCTGCTGCCGGGTAATGATGGCTGGAAGAACAAGAAGCCTGACGAACCGCTGATCTAACTGACCCAGCGCAAATCAGTGTGGGAGCTGGCTTGCCTGCGATAGCGGTGTAACCGACGACATATCTGTCGTTCAATACACCGCCATCGCAGGCAAGCCAGCTCCCACATTTGATTTTCAGTAACTGTTAGAGCTCGCCGAGGCCATCAATCAGCGCCTGGTTCTGCTCCGGCGTACCAATGCTGATCCGCAGGAACTGCGCAATCCGCTCCTGCTTGAAGTGCCGCACGATCACGCCTTTCTCTCGCAACTTGGCCGCCAGGCCGGCAGCGTCGTGCTGCGGATGACGCGCAAAGATAAAGTTCGCCGCCGACGGCAACACTTCAAACCCCTTGGCCTCCAGCTGCGCGACCACCGTGTTGCGGCTGTCGATGACTAACTGGCAGGTCTTCTCGAAATACTCACGGTCCTCAAACGCCGCCGCCGCGCCGACAATCGCCAGGCGATCCAGTGGGTAAGAGTTGAAGCTGTTCTTGACCCGCTCCAGCGCCTCGATCAGGTCCGGATGGCCCACGGCCAAGCCCACGCGCAAACCGGCCAGGGAGCGCGATTTGGAGAGGGTTTGCGTCACCAGCAGGTTTGGGTAGCGATCCACCAGGCTAATGGCCGTTTCGCCGCCAAAGTCGATATAGGCTTCATCGACCACGACCACCGAATCCGGGCTGGCCTTGAGGATCTGTTCCACCGCATCCAGCGCCAGCACACAGCCGGTCGGCGCGTTCGGGTTGGGGAAGATGATCCCGCCGTTGGGCCTGGCATAGTCCGCCACACGGATCTGGAAATGTTCGTCCAGCGGCACCGGGTCAGACTTGATGCCATACAGGCCGCAGTACACTGGATAGAAGCTGTAGCTGATGTCCGGGAACAACAGTGGCAAATCGTGCTGGAACAAGCCGTGAAAAATATGCGCGAGGACTTCATCGGAACCGTTGCCAAGGAACACCTTGCCTGCGTCGATCCCGTAGTACCTGGCTACCGCTTGCTTAAGCAGGTCGCTGTTGGGGTCCGGGTACAGGCGCAGGTTGTCGTTCAACTCGGCGTGCATGGCGGCCAACGCCTTGGGCGATGGGCCGTACGGGTTTTCATTGGTGTTGAGCTTGACCAGCTTGGTCAGTTTCGGTTGCTCGCCGGGCACGTAAGGCACGAGGTCCTTGACGAAAGGGCTCCAGAATCTGCTCATGCCTTACTCCCCCTTGATAATGCGATATTCGGCGCTGCGCGCGTGCGCGCTCAGCGATTCACCACGAGCCAGCACCGAGGCGGTCTTGCCCAGCTCGGAGGCGCCCTGTGGCGAGCAGAAGATGATCGACGAACGCTTCTGGAAGTCATACACGCCCAGCGGCGATGAGAATCGCGCGGTGCCGGATGTCGGCAACACGTGGTTGGGACCCGCGCAGTAGTCGCCCAGGGCTTCGCTGGTGTGGCGACCCATGAAGATCGCACCGGCGTGGCGAATCGACGGCAGCCAGGCTTGTGGGTCGGCGACAGACAGCTCCAGGTGTTCCGGGGCGATGCGGTTGGCCACTTCGATGGCTTGTTCCATATCGCGCACCAGGATCAGCGCGCCGCGGCCATTGATCGACTTCTCGATGATCTCGGCGCGGTCCATGGTCGGCAGCAGCTTGTCGATGCTGGCGGCGACCTTGTCGAGGAACTCGGCGTCAGGGCTGATTAGAATTGCTTGGGCGTCTTCGTCGTGCTCGGCCTGGGAGAACAGGTCCATGGCGATCCAGTCCGGGTCGGTCTGGCCGTCGCACACCACCAGAATTTCCGAAGGACCGGCGATCATGTCGATACCGACCTGACCAAACACATGGCGCTTGGCGGTGGCGACATAGATGTTGCCAGGGCCAACCACCTTGTCGACTTTCGGTACGCTTTCGGTGCCGTAGGCCAAGGCTGCAACGGCCTGGGCGCCACCGATGGTGAACACGCGGTCGACACCGGCGATGCATGCCGCGGCCAATACCAGCTCGTTGATTTCACCGCGCGGAGTCGGCACGACCATGACCACTTCGAGCACGCCCGCCACTTTGGCCGGAATCGCGTTCATCAGTACCGATGACGGGTAAGAGGCCTTGCCGCCGGGCACGTATAACCCGGCACGGTCCAGCGGCGTGACCTTTTGGCCCAGCACGGTGCCGTCGGCCTCGGTGTAGCTCCAGGAGTCCTGTTTCTGCTTTTCGTGATAGCTGCGTACGCGGGCCGCCGCCACTTCCAGGGCTTCGCGCTGCGGCGCGGTGATGCGCGTCAGGGCCAGCTCAAGGCGTTCACGGGGCAAAATCAGGTCGGACATGGACTTTACGTCCAGACCGTCGAATTGACGGGTGAAGTCCACCAGCGCCGCATCGCCGCGCTCACGCACGGCCTTGATGATGTCGAGGACTCGCCCGTTGACCGAGTCGTCAGACACACTTTCCCAGCTCAGCAGATGATCCAGATGATGGGCGAAATCCGGGTCGGCAGCGTTGAGTCGGGCAATTTCAGTGGACGTGGTCATAGCGAGGGCCTCAATAGAATTGGCAAAAACTCAAGCGCCCTAAACTACCGTTTGCTCCGCTTGGGCACCTGAGAATTCTGGCTATGAGGCGGATAGACGGGCGTAGCCTTTCAGCTACGCGGGTGAGTCAACCGCGGTGTCGCGACTCCACTGCCTTGCGCAGGGTGTCGATCAACGCCTGGATACGGGCGTGCTGCATCTTCATCGATGCTTTGTTGACGATCAGACGGGAGCTGATGTCTGCAATGAAATCCTGGGGCTCGAGACCGTTGGCACGCAGGGTGTTGCCGGTGTCGACCACGTCGATAATCTTGTCGGCCAGGCCGATCAGCGGGGCCAATTCCATCGAGCCGTAGAGCTTGATGATGTCGACCTGGCGGCCTTGCTCGGCATAGTAGCGCTTGGCAACGTTGACGAACTTGGTGGCCACGCGCAGGCGGCCTTTGGGTTCGACGTCACCTACACGGCCGGCGGTCATCAGCTTGCACAGGGCGATACGCAGGTCCAATGGCTCGTAAAGGCCCTGGCCACCGTACTCCATCAGCACGTCCTTACCGGCGACGCCAAGGTCGGCCGCGCCGTGCTCGACGTAGGTCGGTACGTCGGTAGCCCGCACGATCAACAGGCGAACGTCGTCCTGGGTCGTGGGGATGATCAGCTTGCGGCTCTTGTCCGGATTCTCGGTTGGCACGATGCCCGCTTCAGCCAGAAGCGGCAAAGTGTCGTCAAGGATGCGGCCCTTGGACAGTGCGATGGTCAACATGGGAAACGTCAGTCCTTCATCAGGCTATTGCTGTCCGGTCGCAAACGGCGCCAGACACAGATCGAGGCCATTACAGCCTCGATTTGAAAAAAATCCGTTGGCAGCAAACGCAGTCCTGTGGCGAGGGAGCGCTCTCCCTCGCCACAATGACAGTGTTACTAGCCCGGTACGCGGCGGATTTTCGCGCCGAGCATCTGCAGCTTCTCTTCGATGCACTCATAACCACGGTCGATGTGGTAGATGCGGTCGATCAAGGTGTCGCCATCCGCGCACAGCGCCGAGATTACCAGGCTGGCCGAAGCGCGCAGGTCGGTGGCCATTACTGGCGCGCCCTTGAGCTTGTCGATACCGGTGACGATGGCCGTATTGCCTTCAACCTGGATCTTCGCGCCCATGCGGTGCAGTTCATACACGTGCATGAAACGGTTTTCGAAGATGGTTTCGATCACGGCACCGGTGCCTTCGGCAATTGCGTTCAGGGAAATGAACTGCGCCTGCATGTCGGTCGGGAACGCCGGGTACGGAGCGGTACGCACGTTGACGGCTTTTGGCCGCTTGCCGTGCATGTTCAGCTCGATCCAGTCTTCACCGGTGGTGATTTCAGCACCGGCTTCCTTGAGTTTTTCCAGCACAGACTCGAGGATGGTCGGATCAGTGTCCTTGACCTTGACGCGGCCACCGGTCACAGCAGCAGCGACCAGGTAGGTGCCGGTCTCGATACGGTCCGGCATCACTTTATAGGTGGCCGAGTGCAGGCGCTTAACACCGTCGATGGTGATGGTGTCAGTGCCGGCGCCAGTGATGTTGGCACCCATGGCGATCAGGAAATTGGCGAGGTCGACCACTTCCGGCTCGCGGGCGGCGTTTTGCAACACGCTGCGGCCGTTGGCCAATGCAGCGGCCATCATGATGTTCTCGGTACCGGTTACGCTGACGGTATCAAAGAAGAAGTTCGCGCCACGCAGGCCGCCTTCCGGCGCCTTGGCCTTGATGTAGCCGCCTTCCACGTCGATGGTCGCGCCCATGGCTTCAAGGCCACGGATGTGCAGGTCAACCGGACGCGAGCCGATGGCGCAACCGCCAGGCAGGGCTACTTCAGCCTCGCCGAAACGGGCAACCATTGGGCCGAGCACCAGGATCGAGGCACGCATGGTTTTCACCAGCTCGTACGGGGCGATCAGGGTCTTGATGGTGCGCGGATCGATTTCGACCGACAGTTTTTCGTCGATCACCGGCTCGATGCCCATGCGACCGAACAGCTCGATCATGGTGGTGATGTCGTGCAGGTGCGGCAGGTTGGCCACGGTTACCGGGCCATCGCACAGCAGGGTCGCTGCCAGAATCGGCAGGGCGGAGTTTTTAGCACCGGAAATGCGGATCTCGCCATCAAGACGAACACCGCCGGTAATAATCAATTTATCCATAAGAATCTCGACGCCTTGGGGGCTCAGGTGCGCTCGGCCCAGGCCGCGCGGCTGAAAAATTTCATAGTGACCGCATGGATGCTGCCATCGGTGATCCACGGGTTTAAATGGGCATAGATCTGCTGTTGACGCTTGACCGGGCTCAAAGCCGCCAGTTCATCGCTAATCACGTTCAGCTGGAAATTGCAGCCTTCGCCCTCAACTTCAACCTTGGTTTCGGGCAGCTTTCCTTCAAGGAAGCTTTTAACTTCTAGGGCCTGCATGATCAACCTCTATGGGCGCCCAGTGCGCGCGGGTCGCACATCATACAAAAAAGCCCCGCGCCTGCGAACCCCGCATAGCAGGACTCTGACGGGGGGCTTCTTTAATAATGTGTATTAAGGATGCGCCAACAACTCGGTCAAACCGGAAACTTCTGCGATTTCACGCATGTCTTCAGGCAATGCGCGGATGCTGACCGGCTTTTTTGCCGCCTCTGCGTCACGCATGAAGCACAGCAACAAAGACAAGCCGACGCTGCTCGACTTGGTCACCGCCGAACAATCCAGCACCAGCGCAGGCGCAGTACTGGCATTGATCAGGGCCTGGCCCTGCTTGCGCAGATCAGGCCCGGAGCGGTAATCGAGCACGCCGCTGAGAAACAACTCACCGGCATCGCCTAGACGAACAGCCGACTCGGTCATTGCGCAGGCTTCCCGGCAGCTTGCTTGTCGGTTTCTTCCTTGGCTTTGGCAACTTCGCCGGCCCAACCATTGATGGTCTTGTCCAGATCGTTGCCATTACGCTGCATCGCGTCGGCAAACTGGTCACGGAACAGCTTGCCAATGTTGATGCCGTTGATGATCACGTTGCGCAGTTTCCACTCGCCGTTGACCTTCTCCAGCGTGTACTGGACAGGGTAGACCGCGCCGTTGGTGCCTTTAACGGTCATGTTAACGCTGGTGCGATCACCCGACTCGTCACCAGCCGGTGCAACGGTGATGCCCTGGTTGTTGTACTCCAGCAAGGCGTTACCGTAGAACTGGAACAGGCCCTTTTTGAAGTTTTCCTGGAATGTTTGCATCTGCGCAGGGGTAGCCTTGCGCGAATACTTGACCGTCATGATGCTTTTGGAAATACCCTCGGCATCGACCACAGGGCCAACAATCGTGTTGAGCGCTTCGTAAAACCTGGTGGGGTCTTGCTTGTACTGCTCTTTATTGGCGGTCAGGTCAGCCAACATTTTGCTGGTCGTGTCCTGCACCAGATCGTGCGCAGAACCCGCCGCGTTAGCCATCAGCGGCAGCGCTGCAAACAGTACCAGCAGGCCACGTCGCAAGGTAGAGATCATGAACAGATTCCTCATTTGGCGTCTTTATTGACCGTATTAAGCAGGAATTTACCGATCAGGTCTTCAAGCACCAGCGACGACTGTGTGTCGTGGATTGTCGAGCCATCCTTGAGCAGGGCTGTTTCCCCACCCACGCTGATACCGATGTACTTCTCGCCCAGCAGACCCGCAGTGAGGATAGATGCAGTTGAGTCAGTCGGCAGGTTATCTACCTTCTTGTCTATCTGCATGGTCACTCGCCCGGTGAAGCTGTCGCGATCCAGATCGATTGCCGTGACCTTGCCGATGGTTACACCGGCCATGGTCACTTTAGCTCTGACAGTCAAACCGGCGATATTGTCGAAGTACGCGTAAAGTTTATAAGTATCGGCGGTGGGGCTGGCCGAAAGGCCGCTGACTCGCAGGGCCAGCAACAGTAAAGCCAGGATGCCAGCCAGCAAGAAAAGGCCGACACCGATTTCCACAGTGCGGTTTTGCATCAGAAATCTCCAAACATCAAGGCGGTCAAAATGAAGTCAAGGCCCAGTACCGCCAGCGAGGCGTACACAACGGTCTTGGTGGTGGCACGACTGATCCCTTCGGAAGTGGGCTCACAGTCGTAGCCTTGGAATACGGCGATCCAGGTCACAACAAAGGCGAAGACGATGCTTTTTATGATGCCGTTGAGCACGTCGCCGCTGAAGGTCACACTGTTTTGCATGTTGCCCCAGTAAGAGCCGTCATAGACGCCCAACCAGTCAACCGCCACCCATGAACCGCCCCAAATGCCTACCACGCTGAAGATCATCGCCAGCAGTGGCAGGGAAATGAAGCCGGCCCACAGGCGCGGGGCAACAATGTACTTGAGCGGGTCCACGCCAATCATTTCAAGGCTGGACAACTGCTCGGTGGATTTCATATTGCCGATTTCAGCCGTCAGTGCAGAACCTGCGCGACCAGCAAACAGCAAGGCGGTGACCACCGGACCCAGTTCCCGCAGCAGCGTCAGGGCAACCATCTGCCCCACGGCCTGCTCGGAACCGTAGCTGGAGAGGATATTGAACCCCTGCAACGCCAGCACCATGCCGATGAAAATCCCGGACACCACAATAATGACCAGGGACATCACGCCCACTGAGTGCAACTGTTTGAGCAGCAAGCCGAAACCGCCGCCAATGCCGCCACGGCCAAGCAAGGCGTGAAACAGGAAAATGGTCGAGCGCCCAAGCACTTCGACCAAGTCGATACCGGAGCGACCAAAAAGACGCACCTTCTCGAGTAAAGATTTCTTGCGCATCAGCGCTTCCCCAGAAGATCTGAGCGGTAGTCCGCTGCCGGAAAATGAAAAGGCACCGGGCCATCGGGATCGCCGGTCATGAATTGGCGAATGCGCGGGTTGTCAGCGTTCATCAGCTCTTGCGGCGTGCCCTGCCCCAACACCTGACCATCGCCCACCACATATAAGTAGTCGGCAATGCTCGCGGTTTCGGCCAAGTCGTGGGACACCACGATACTGGTGATTCCCAGTGCATCGTTGAGCAGGCGGATCAAGCGCACCAACACACCCATGGCGATCGGGTCCTGGCCTACGAATGGCTCGTCGTACATAAGGATTTGCGGATCGAGGGCAATGGCTCGCGCCAGGGCCACACGGCGCTTCATCCCGCCGGACAACTCGTCGGGCATCAGGTCGATGGCGCCGCGAAGGCCTACGGCCTGCAGCTTCAACAACACGATGTCCCGAATCATTTCATCGGACAGCTGGGTATGCACCCGCAGCGGAAAAGCCACGTTTTCGAAAACGTCGAGGTCGGTAAACAGCGCACCGCTCTGGAACAACACGCCCATGTGCTTGCGGGCATCGAACAGATCGCTGCGCGACAGCGTCGGCAGGTTCTGGCCGTTGACCCACACTTCGCCGGCATTGGGCCGCAATTGCATGCCCATCAGACGCAACAGCGTGGTCTTGCCACAACCGGAAGGCCCCATGATGCCCGTGACTTTACCGCGGGGAATGCGAATATCGACGTTATTGAAGATGCTGCGCGTCCCGCGCTTGAAGGTAAGACCCTTCAGCTCGACCGCGTAGGCGTTATCGGCACTCATCTAATCTCCTTGGGATGCAGCCTTTCACTCAGACACCATGTGTGTGACTTTCGTTTACTTACGAATGTGCAATAAATTGGCGACATGGGTTGGGCGGGCCGAACTGGCGGCGAACTATATCACTGCTGATGCAGAGCCCCCAAGGGCGGAACTGTGGTTGTTCAGATTTTGGACAGGGAAAAAACGTTGCTGACTGTGTTACAGATCATGAATCTCATACACCCGACGAATAAAGGCTGACGAACTTATGTGAGGGAATTGATCATTACCGCTATAATCGCCGACTTTTCGTCAGGCTATACGATTCCAGACATGAGCCAATCCAGCGACCTTATTCAATCCGCACAACGCACCATCCGCCTCGAGCTTGAAGCCGTAGAAGGTTTACTGGCCCATATCGACGCGGATTTCGTACGTGCCTGCGAGATGATTCTGGCCAGCAAGGGCCGCGTTGTCGTGGTCGGCATGGGCAAATCCGGCCACGTCGGCAACAAGATCGCCGCCACATTGGCCAGCACCGGGACCACGGCGTTTTTCGTGCATCCGGCCGAAGCCAGCCACGGCGACATGGGCATGATCACCAAGGATGACATCATCCTGGCGCTGTCCAACTCCGGCACCACCAATGAAATCGTGACCCTGCTGCCGCTGATCAAACGCCTGGGTATCCAGATGATCAGCATTACCGGCAACCCCGACTCAACGCTAGCCAAGGCTGCCGAAGTGAACCTTAACGTTCACGTGGACCATGAAGCTTGCCCCTTGAACCTGGCGCCGACCTCCTCCACCACTGCCGCGCTGGTCATGGGCGACGCCCTGGCCGTGGCGTTGCTGGACGCACGCGGTTTTACTGCTGAAGATTTCGCGTTTTCGCACCCCGGCGGTGCCCTTGGCCGTCGGCTGCTGTTGAAAGTCGAAAATGTGATGCACAGCGGTGACGAACTGCCTAACGTGCAGCGCGGTGCCTTGCTCAAGGAAGCCTTGATGGAGATGAGTCTCAAGCGCCTGGGCATGACCGCCATCCTGGAAGCCGACGGCCGCCTCGCCGGAGTATTCACCGACGGCGACCTGCGCCGCGCCCTGGACCGCAACCTGGATATTCAAACCGCCCGAATTGATGAGGTGATGACCCCGCACGGCAAGACCGCACGCCCTGACATGCTCGCGGCCGAAGCCTTGAAGATCATGGAAGACCATAAAATTCTCGCGCTGGTGGTTGTAGATCGCGACGACCGCCCGATTGGCGCCCTGAACATGCACGACTTGCTGCGTGCGGGAGTGATGTAAATGACAGCCGACCTGCTGCAACGCGGCAAACACATCAAATTGGCGATTTTCGACGTGGATGGCGTGCTGACTGACGGCCGCCTCTACTTCCTCGAAGATGGCAGTGAATTCAAGACGTTCAATACTCTCGACGGCCAGGGCATTAAAATGTTGATGGCGGCGGGTGTGCAAACGGCGATTATCAGCGGTCGAAAGACACCGGTAGTGGAACGCCGCGCACAAAACCTGGGGATTCCTCACCTGTATCAAGGCCGCGAGGATAAACTGGTGGTTCTGGACGAGCTTCTTGGCCAACTCAACCTAAGCTATGAGCAGGTCGCCTACTTGGGTGACGACCTGCCCGACCTGCCGGTGATTCGCCGAGTGGGCCTGGGCATGGCCGTTGCAAATGCGGCGGCTTTTGTTCGCGAACACGCCCATGGCATCACTACCGCCCGTGGCGGTGAAGGCGCCGCCCGCGAGTTCTGCGAGTTGATCCTGCGCGCCCAAGGCAGTCTTGAAGCGGCCCACGCCGCCTACCTATAGAGCGTTTTATGCTGAGCAAAAAGATTCGTAACTTCCTGCTGTTCGGAGTCATCGCCGCGCTGTTCCTGGCGGTAGGCTACTGGAATATCAGCCCGGAACGCTTCCTCGACAAGCCTGTTGCAAAGGTTGATGAAAGCGTTATCGACTATTACGCAACCAATGCCTACAGCGTGCAGTTCCTGCCTGACGGCAAGGTTCAGTACGAAATGACGGCCGACAGAGTCGATCATATAAAGTCCTCCGAGGTCACTTTACTGACCAACCCGGACCTGAATCTGTACAAGGGAACCGAATTTCCATGGCACGTCACCAGTAAGCGTGGCGAGGTCAACCCGGACGGTACTCAGGTTGAACTGATTGACTCGGTTCGCGTTGCGCGCACCGACGAGAAGAACCGCGACACCATTATTACCAGCAGTCGCATGACCGTTTTCCCACAACAGCAATATGCGCAGACCGAGCAAGACGTTAGAATCGACGGCGCTGGCGGTGTATCGACTGGCAAGGGAATGAAAGCGTATTTGAAAGAAAGCAGGATACACCTGCTATCGAACGTAAGAGGACAGTATGAGGCTCGTTAAAACTCTCCCTATTTTGCTCAGTCTGGGCGCAGCACTGGGAAGCGTGAGCGCCTGGGCTCTGCCGAACGATAGCGAGCAACCTATCCACATTCAGGCTGACGATGCTCAGCTGGATGACAAGCAAGGTGTCGCGACCTACACGGGCGGTGTGATCATCACCCAGGGCTCGATGAAAATCACTGGCAACACAGTGACGCTCACGCGCACCCCGGCTGGCGACATTGATGTGGTGACCTCGGTGGGTAACCTCGCCTACTTCGAACAGAAGCAGGCCGCTGCAGACCCTGCGCCAATGAAGGGCTACGGCAGGACCATCCAGTATCACGCCCAGCAGAACCGCATCATCCTGATCGATCAGGCCCGGGTAGTCAGCAGTGATGGCAACACCACTGACGGTGAAAAAATCACCTATGACACCGTGAAGCAGATCGCCCAGGCCGGTCGTGCCACCGGCGCAAAAATCGGTACTCCGAAGCCGCGCATCGACATGGTTATCCAGCCGAAGCAGAAAGAAGGCGCTGCTCCTGCGCCTAAACCCGCTGCGAAGAAGGCCAATTAATGGCAACCCTGAAAGCCCAGCATCTGGCCAAGGCCTATAAAAGCCGTCAAGTCGTGCGCGATGTGAGCCTGTCGATCGACAGCGGCCAGATCGTCGGTCTGCTCGGCCCCAACGGTGCCGGCAAGACCACCTGTTTCTACATGATTGTCGGTTTGGTGCAGGCTGACCAAGGTCGCGTATTGATCGACGACCTGGATGTCAGCCACCAGCCGATGCACGGTCGTGCTCGCGCAGGTATCGGCTATCTTCCTCAGGAAGCGTCGATCTTCCGCAAGCTCTCGGTGTCCGACAACATCATGGCGATCCTGGAGACCCGCAAGGAACTCGACCGTGATGGCCGTCGACAGGAGCTGGAAAGCCTGCTGCAGGAATTCCATATCAACCACATTCGCGACAACCTCGGCATGAGCTTGTCCGGCGGTGAGCGTCGCCGTGTGGAAATCGCCCGCGCCCTGGCCACCGCGCCCAAGTTCATCCTGCTGGACGAACCGTTTGCCGGCGTCGACCCTATCTCGGTCGGCGACATCAAGCAGATCATCCATCACCTCAAGGCCAAGGGCATTGGCGTGTTGATCACTGACCACAACGTTCGTGAGACGCTCGATATCTGTGAAACGGCTTACATCGTCAACGATGGCCAGCTGATCGCCGAAGGCGATTCCGCGACTATCCTGGCCAACGAACTGGTCAAGGAAGTGTACCTGGGCCACGAGTTCCGCCTGTAAGCAGTGTGGTGTTGCGGTTGTTTGCCAGAGTGCGCGGGAGTCAATAAAAACCTCGGTTTTTTTATTGTTACCGCGCTCTAGGCAAAGCCCCCGATATCAGGCATATAATTTGCTTATGTTTGGCGCTCACGCGCCCTGTCGTGGATGGCGCATTGCGCCGGCGAATAAGGTGTTAAGCCCCTGCCATGAAACCATCGCTAGTCCTGAGAATGGGCCAGCAGCTGACGATGACACCGCAGCTGCAACAGGCCATCCGCCTGCTCCAATTGTCGACCCTGGACCTGCAACAGGAAATCCAGGAGGCCTTGGAATCCAATCCGATGCTCGAGCGCCAGGAAGAAGGCGACGACTTCGATAATGCAGACCCGCTGGCCGACAACATCGAGCAAAAACCCAATCCCGACGTGCAGGAACCCTCCTACCAGGAAACCGCCCCTACGGTGGACAACCTTGAGGAAGGCGAATGGAACGAACGCATCCCCAACGAGCTTCCCGTGGACACCGCGTGGGAAGACGTTTACCAGACCAGCGCCAGCAGCCTGCCCAGCAATGATGATGACGAGTGGGACTTCACCACCCGTACGTCTGCCGGAGAGAGCCTGCAAAGCCACTTGTTGTGGCAACTGAACCTGGCACCGATGTCCGACACCGATCGCCTGATCGCTGTCACTCTGATCGACTGCATCAATAATCAGGGCTACCTGGACGAAACCCTTGAGGAAATCCTTGAGGCATTCAACCCGGAACTGGACATCGAGCTGGACGAAATCGAAGCTGTCCTGCACCGCATCCAGCAATTTGAGCCCGCCGGTATTGGCGCGCGCACCCTCAGCGAGTGCCTGTTGCTGCAATTGCGCCAACTGCCGGCCAAGACGCCGTGGCTCAGCGAAGCCCAGCGCCTGGTTACCGACTACATCGACCTGCTGGGCAGCCGTGACTACAGCCAGTTGATGCGCCGCATGAAGCTCAAGGAAGATGACCTGCGCCAGGTGATCGAGCTGGTGCAAAGCCTGAACCCACGCCCAGGCTCGCAGATTGAGTCCAGCGAAGCCGAATACGTCGTGCCTGATGTGATTGTGCGCAAGCACAACGAACGCTGGCTGGTGGAGCTGAATCAGGAATCGGTGCCGCGCCTGCGGGTCAATCCGCAATACGCAGGTTTTGTGCGCCGCGCAGACACCAGCGCCGACAACACGTTCATGCGCAACCAGTTGCAGGAGGCACGCTGGTTCATCAAGAGCCTGCAAAGCCGTAACGAAACATTGATGAAAGTGGCTACCCAGATCGTCGAGCATCAGCGCGGCTTCCTGGAATATGGCGACGAAGCGATGAAACCGCTCGTTCTGCACGACATCGCCGAAGCGGTGGGCATGCACGAATCGACGATTTCCCGGGTGACTACCCAGAAATTCATGCATACCCCGCGCGGTATTTATGAGTTGAAATACTTTTTCTCCAGCCACGTCAGCACCTCCGAAGGCGGCGAATGCTCGTCCACGGCGATCCGCGCGATCATCAAAAAACTGGTTGCCGCGGAAAATCAGAAAAAGCCATTGAGTGACAGTAAGATCGCTGGTTTACTGGAGGCACAAGGCATTCAGGTCGCCCGTCGAACCGTCGCCAAGTACCGCGAGTCCCTCGGGATCGCGCCTTCCAGCGAGCGTAAGCGTTTGATGTGACGGGCGGGCCATAGCGTTCCAGTGACGGGTATTCCTACCCGTCGCTTTATGCACTGGCAACGAAGGAGAAGCTGTATGCAAGTCAACATCAGTGGACACCATGTAGAAGTCACCCCTCCACTGCGCGACTATGTCGAGCAGAAGCTCAGGAAGCTGGAGGGTCATTTCGACAAGATCACCAACGTGCAAGTCATCATGAAGGTCGATAAGCTTCAGCAGAAGATCGAAGCCACCCTTCAGATTCCCGGTGGTGAAGTTGTTGCCAATGCCGAGCATGAAGACATGTACGCGTCGATCGACTTGCTCACCGACAAGCTTGACCGCCAACTCAAAAAGCATAAGGAAAAGAATCTGAGCCTGCTACAAGGCACAGGTCGTTAACTCTCCCCCCATGATTCGACTTGAAACCATTCTGACCCCCGGCCGTTCCCTCGTGAATGTGCCGGGCGGCAGTAAAAAACGCGCCCTCGAACAAATTGCCAACCTGATCGGCCGCGAAGTGCCCGAACTGGAAACGCAAACTGTGTACGAGGCATTGATTGCCCGTGAAAAACTTGGCTCGACCGGTTTTGGTAACGGCATCGCTATTCCCCACTGCCGCCTCAAAGGCTGCGAGACGCCTGTCAGCGCCCTGCTGCACTTGGACCATCCCATCGATTTCGACGCCATCGACGGTGCTCCGGTTGACCTGCTGTTCGTGCTGCTGGTCCCGCAAGCCGCCACCGACGCTCACCTGGAACTGCTTCGGCAGATCGCCAGCATGCTCGACCGAAAGGAAGTACGCGACAAACTGCGCAGCGCCAGCAGCAATGAAGCGCTCTATCAGGTCGTTCTGGATGAACAAAACAGGCAGTAATCATGCGTTTGATCATCGTCAGCGGCCGATCCGGCTCGGGTAAAAGCACCGCCCTTAATGTTCTTGAGGACAGTGGTTTCTATTGCATCGACAACCTGCCGGCCGGCCTGCTGCCGGAGCTGGCGGAGCGTGCCCTTATCCACACCGAACTGGCGCAGCCTCTGGTCGCCGTTTCGATTGACGCCCGCAACCTGCCCAGCCACCTCTCGCGATTCCCTGAATTGCTCGAAGAAGTGCGGGCCAAGCACATTCATTGCGATGTGCTCTACCTGGATGCGGATGAAGAAACACTGCTGAAGCGCTTTTCTGAAACCCGTCGCCGTCACCCCCTCAGCAGCCCGCACCGCTCCCTGGCCGAAGCCATTGAGGACGAGACGACCCTGTTGGGGCCGATCATTGACCTCGCCGACCTCAAAATCAATACCACCGCTCTGAACCTGTATCAGCTGCGCGACGCCATCAAGTTGCGCCTTCTGAACCAGCCGGAGCCTGGCACGGCTTTTCTTGTAGAGTCGTTTGGCTTCAAGCGGGGGATGCCGGTGGATGCCGACCTGGTCTTCGACGTGCGTTGCCTGCCGAATCCTTACTGGAAGCCAGAGTTACGTGCTCAGTCCGGGCTGGATCAGCCTGTAGCCGACTACCTCGCGGCACAGCCGGATGTGGAAGAGATGTTCCAGGACATTTCCAGTTACCTGCTCAAATGGCTGCCGCGCTTTGCCGCCAGCAACCGGGCGTATGTCACCATTGCCATTGGCTGCACCGGTGGCCATCACCGTTCCGTCTACCTGACCGAGCGTCTTGGCCAAGTGCTGCAACAAACCCTCAAGAACGTTCAGGTCCGCCACCGCGACCTTAGCTGAAAGGAACACCCCCGCGATGCCCGCTCTGGAAATTGAAATCATCAACAAGCTGGGCCTGCACGCCCGGGCTTCTGCCAAGTTCGTCGGTGTTGCCGGAAAATTTCCCTGCCAGATCCGCGCCGGGCGTACCCCGGATTCCATGGTCGATGGCAAAAGCATCATGGCCATGATGATGTTGGCTGCCGGTAAAGGCACCAGGATTCACTTGAAGACTGAAGGCGAGCAAGAACAGGAAGCGATGGATGCACTGGTTGAGCTGATCAATAACTACTTTGATGAGGGTGAGTAAACCCACCCTTTCAGAACGGTGACGCCGCAGCGGCTTCACCCCAGGGCAGTATCCATCACCATCATCAAACAAAACCCGATGCACAGCCCCAGGCTGGCGAGCTTTTCGTGGCCGTTGCGGCGTGATTCGGGAATCACCTCGTGAGTCACCACCAACAGCATCGCCCCCGCAGCCAGCGCCAACCCCAAGGGCAAGAGCATTTCGGCCAGGCTCACCAGCCAGGCACAGAGCACGGCAAACACCGGTTCGACCAGCCCTGACGCCGCACCGATCAGGAACGCCCTTACCCGCGACATACCCGCCCCGGCCAAAACCAGCGCGATCACCAGGCCTTCCGGCACGTCCTGCAGAGCAATCCCCATGGCCAGGCTGTCGGCATCCGGCATACCGCCGCCAGCAGAAACGCCGACGGCCATGCCTTCCGGAATGTTGTGGGCAATGATCGCAAACACGAACAGCCAGATGCGCGGGGGAATCACCGGTTTGTCCGGCGTGCCCACCAGCATTTCCGGACTCGCTCCGGAGACCCTGCGGTCGACCAGGTACAGCCCGAACGCGCCCAGCATGATGCCGAGACTGATCAAACCACTGGCCTTCCAGGGCGAGAGCCCCAGGCTTTCGGCAGCAGCGATGCCAGGGACGATCAACGAAAACGCCGTTGCCGCCAGCATTACCCCCGCACCAAAACCCAGCAGGGTATCGCTCAGCGCCGCCGGCATTCGACGAATAACCAACACAGGTACCGCGCCCAGCGCCGTGCCGAGCGCGCACAATGCTCCACCCTGCAAGGCGCGCAGCATGCGCGGTTCCGGGTCCAGCCAGGCGAGCCCCTGGGCCACCAGCAATGCAGTACCTGCCAATAGCAGCAGCGAGCCAAACGCATAACGAAACATTCGCACGCTGCTGATCGCCAGTGTTTCAGTGCCCATAGTCGGCCTTAGATCTTGTTATAGGTGAATGTCAGACCAAGGCGGCCTGGTAGCGAGCGGCCACTTCCGGCCAGTTGATTACACTATAGAAGGCGTTGATGTATTCCGGGCGGCGGTTCTGGTACTGCAGGTAATAAGCGTGCTCCCAGACGTCGAGGCCGAGGATCGGTGTGTTGCCACTCATCAGGGGGCTGTCCTGGTTGCCACTGCTTTCCACCACCAGGGTCTTTTGCGGGGTGACGCTCAACCACGCCCAGCCGCTGCCGAAACGGGTCAGGGCCGCTTTGGTGAAGGCTTCCTTGAAGCGGTCGAAACCGCCCAATTGCTCATCGATGGCGTTGCTCAGCGCACCTTCGGGTTTGCCGCCGCCTTTTGGCGACATCACCGCCCAGAACAGCGAATGGTTTGCATGGCCGCCGCCCTGATTGATCACGGCGGCACGCAGTTTTTCTGGCAGGTTTTGAACGCTGGACACCAGTTTCTCTACGGGCCAGCCCGCGAACTCGGTGCCCTCGACCGCGGCATTAAGGTTGTTGATGTAGGTTTGATGGTGTTTGGTGTAGTGAATTTCCATGGTTTGCGCGTCGATATGCGGTTCCAGGGCGTCGTAGGCGTAGGGCAAGGCAGGCAAGGTGTAGGTCATATCAATGAGCTCCGTAATAAGGATTATTGCGGGACGAGGCATACGGTTGCGCCGCGGCGCCGCCCAGCAGGCGATGAGTACGCGGGTACTCGCCGTGGTCGCTGATGAAATTCAACAATTCAACGTAGGTCTTGCTGCTCTGGCGCAACGCCGCCTCGCGCAATGCTTCGCTCAGGCGCGGGTCCTGCATGGTCTGCAACAGACGCTGATGGATGGCGCAGAGGTATTCGGCGCTCTCCTCAGGCTGATGCAGGTGCAGGTGCAGGTCCGCCAGGTTGTGATGGGAAATGACGCAGGCCGCCACTGCTTCGTCGGCATTCGCCCAGCGCTCGAACAACACTTGAGCCAGGGCCAGGGCTTGCAGATAGGCCTCGCGTGCGTCGACCAATTCGCCAGCCATAAAACAGCGATTGGCCCGTTCGATCGTGCGTTTCCAGTGCTCCATGGTGAGCCTCCAAAGCAGGGTCGGTGATTACACGCCGCCGGCGGTGAGCTTTTCCGGATCCAGCAGGATCTCCAGTTGGCTGCGCGGCAAGTCCGTGTGTTCCAGGGCTACATCAATCACCGGGCGACCTTGCTGATAGGCCTTCTTGGCAATTTCAGCGGCCTTTTGGTAACCAATGATCGGGTTGAGTGCGGTGACCAGAATGGGGTTGCGTGACAACGCTTCCTTGAGCTTGGCTTCGTTGACCTTGAAGCTGGCGATGGCTTTGTCGGCCAGCAGGCGGCTTGAATTGGCCAGCAGTTCGAGGCTCCCGAGCAGGTTCTGCGCGATGATCGGCAGCATCACATTCAACTCGAAGTTGCCCGATTGGCCGGCGACGGTGATCACCGCGTCATTGCCAATCACCTGCGCGGCAACCATGGCAGTGGCCTCCGGGATTACCGGGTTGACCTTGCCCGGCATGATCGACGAGCCAGGCTGCAACGCTTCAAGCTCGATTTCACCCAGGCCAGCGAGCGGGCCGGAGTTCATCCAGCGCAAATCGTTGGCGATTTTCATCAGTGATACCGCAGTGGCTTTCAACTGACCGGAGACGGCGACGGCAGTGTCCTGGGAGCCGATCAGCGCGAACAGGTTTTTGCCCGGGGTGAACTTCACGCCGGTCAGGCTGCTCAGTTGCGCGCTGAAACGCGCCGCGAATTCCGGGTGTGCATTGATCCCGGTCCCGACCGCCGTGCCGCCCTGGGCCAGCGCCTGCAAACTTGGCAGCAGGTCCTGCAAGTGGCCGATATTGGCCTTGAGTTGCTGTGCCCAGCCATTGAGCACCTGGCTCATGCGCACCGGCATCGCATCCATCAGGTGCGTGCGGCCGGTCTTGATGAACGGGTGAACCTCTTCGGCTTTTTGCTCGATAACCTGCACAAGGTGCAGCAGCGCCGGCAGCGTTTTTTCATGCAGGACCAGCGCGGCACTCACGTGAATGGTGGTCGGAATGATGTCGTTGCTGCTTTGGCCGCAGTTCACGTGGTCGTTGGGATTGACCGGCTCGCCAAGCAAACGGCTGGCGAGCGTAGCGATCACTTCGTTGGCATTCATGTTGGAACTGGTGCCGGAGCCGGTCTGAAAGATATCCACCGGGAAGTGCTGCATGAAATCGCCTTCGAGCAAGCCTTGGGCGGCGTCGACAATGGCGTTGCCCTGCCCTTCGCTGATTTGCTTGAGGTCCACATTGACCTTGGCGGCGGCGGCTTTGGCCAGGATCAGGGCACGGATGAATTGCGCCGGCATGCATTGATGACTGATCGGAAAATTGTTCACCGCGCGCTGGGTCTGGGCGCCATATAACGCCTCGGCGGGCACTTGCAGCTCGCCCATGCTGTCGCGTTCGATTCGGGTGTTACTCATCGTTAGATCCTTGCACCAGGTCAGAAACAGAAAGGGACGGCAGCAATTCGCAGGTCGCCAATTGCCAGGCAAAGGTCTGCCAGCGCTTGAGGCGGCAGGCACAGTGAGAGAGTTTTTCCAGGTCGCGCAGGGGGCGCCAGGCCTGATCCAGGCACGCGGAGCGCCAGTGCCAGGGCAAGGCAATATCGCGGGCGGTGTCGATCAGCAGGCGCAATGAGGTTTCTGCGATGGTCCACGGGTGAGTTGCAGTGCAACACGCCAGGTATCGACCCTCATTGAGGTAATGTTCGATCAGGCGAGGTTCATTGGGATTGAGGCCGCAGCGAATCTGACGACTCATCCAGCGCCAGCTTTCCAGATACGGATCCTCATGCAGGACAGAACTCATGATCCACACTCGCTCGGTAATGAGATTTATTATTAAATGATATTAAGAATCAAAACAAGCACAGCCTGTTGATAGCGCTTAACCGCGGCCATAAAAAAAGGCGCGCCATCTTTACGATGGCGCGCCTTTTTGAAGCGTCGTGCAGGTTAGCTGCCGGCGACGGTCATTCGCTCGATCAGTACCGAACCGGTGCGAATATTGCTGCGCAGCTCAAGGTCGTTACCCACGGCAACGATTTGTTTGAACATGTCGCGCATATTGCCTGCGATGGTCACTTCCTGGACGGCGAACTGGATCTCACCATTTTCCACCCAAAAACCTGCCGCTCCTCGCGAATAATCGCCGGTGACCATGTTCAAGCCATGGCCCATCAACTCGGTGACCAGCAAGCCGCGCCCCATACGGCGCAACAACGCGGCCTGATCTTCATCGCCATGGGTCACGAACAGGTTATGCACGCCGCCGGAGTTGGCGGTGCTTGGCAGACCGAGCTTGCGACCGGCATAAGTGCCCAGTACGTAGGAAACCAGCTCACCCTTCTCAACGAACGGCTTGGCATAGGTCGCCAGGCCGTCACCGTCAAACGAGGAACTGCCCATGGCGCGCATCAGGTGCGGGCGTTCATCAATGGTCAGCCACTCAGGAAACAACGCCTGACCGATTGCGCCTTCCAGGAACGAAGACTTGCGGTACAGGTTGCCACCGGAAATCGCGCCCAGGAAACTGCCGAACAAACCACCGGCCAGCTCCGCCGAAAACAGCACCGGCACTTCACAGGTTGGCACCGGGCGCGCGCCCAAACGGCTCGCAGCCCGTTGCGCAGCACGCTGGCCGATACTCACCGGGTCGGCGAGCAATTCGCCCTGACGGTTCACGTCGTACCAGTAGTCGCGCTGCATCTGGCCATTGGCTTCGGCGATCATCACGCAGCTCAAGCTGTGGCGAGTGGAGGCGTAGCCGCCGATAAAACCATGGCTGTTGCCATACACGCGGCATCCCTGATGCGTACTCAAGGTGGTGCCATCGGCGTTCTTGATGCGGGCATCGGCGTCGAATGCTGCCGCTTCGCAGGTCAGCGCCAGCTCGATAGCCCTTTCAGGGGTGATGTCCCAGGCGTGGAACAGATCAAAATCCTTCAGATCCTTGGCCATCAGCGCCTTGTCAGCCAAACCCGAGCTTTCATCTTCGGAAGTGTGCTTGGCGATTGCCAACGCAGCGGCAACGGTCTCGCGAATCGCTTCCGGGCCGCTTGCCGAGGTGCTGGCCGAGCCTTTGCGATGCCCGACATACAAGGTGATGCCAAACCCCTGATCCCGGTTGAATTCAACAGTTTCCACTTCCCGCTGGCGTACCGACGTCGACAGCCCCTGCTCCAGCGACACCGCCACTTCACAGGCACTGGCCCCCTGGCGCTTGGCCTCGGCAATGATCTGCTCGACTTGTTCCTGCAGTGCCGGTAACGCTTGCGGACCGACGCTTTGGGCTGCACTCATGGTTTTCTCCACTCAAATTCTGCTTTCGGTTAAGGCCATCGAGCGACCGGGCCGGACAAGCGGCCCCCGACTGGTTATCATGGCGGCGTTTCTTTGCGGACTGCCACCATGGTTGATTCTTACGACGACTCCCTCGACGGGGAGAAAAGCAAAACCCAAGTCAAACGCGAGCTGCATGCTCTGGTTGACCTTGGCGAGCGCCTTACAACGCTCAAGCCGGATTTGGTTGCAAAACTGCCACTGACCGACGAAATGCGTCGGGCTCTGGCGGATGCGCCCAAGCACACCGCGAATATCGCGCGTAAACGGCACATCATGTTTATCGGCAAATTGATGCGCGACCAGGACACTGACGCGATCCTCACTTTGCTCGATCAACTGGATGCCTCCACTCGCCAGTACAACGAACGTTTCCATAACCTGGAACGTTGGCGTGACCGCCTGATCGCGGGCGATGACGCCGTACTGGAGAAGTTTGTAGTGGACTACCCGGACGCCGACCGCCAGCAACTGCGCTCCCTGATTCGTCAGGCCCAGCACGAAGCGGCGCAAAACAAGGCTCCGGCCACCAGCCGTAAAATTTTCAAGTACATCCGTGAGCTGGACGAGACTCAACGCGGTCTGCGCTGATCCTCTTCCGCGGGTGGCGGTCTTCGCCACCCGAAGCTCCACGACTTACGACCCCGTGCCACCCACGGTGATCGCATCAATTTTCAGCGTTGGCTGGCCGACACCCACCGGCACCGACTGCCCATCCTTGCCGCATGTGCCTACGCCGCTGTCCAGCGACAGGTCGTTACCGACCATCGACACCTTGCTCATGGCCTCTGGCCCGTTACCAATCAACGTCGCCCCTTTGACCGGCGCGGTAATCTTGCCGTCTTCGATCAGGTACGCCTCGCTGGTGGAGAACACGAACTTGCCGCTGGTGATATCCACCTGGCCGCCGCCGAGGTTGGCGCAGTAGATGCCGCGTTTTACCGAGGCGATGATTTCCGCCGGATCGCTTTCGCCACCGAGCATGTAGGTGTTGGTCATGCGCGGCATCGGCAAATGTGCATAGGACTCGCGACGGCCGTTACCGGTGCGGGCCACGCCCATCAAGCGGGCGTTGAGCTTGTCTTGCATGTAGCCCTTGAGCACGCCGTTTTCAATCAGCGTGGTGCACTCGGTCGGCGTGCCTTCGTCGTCGACGCTCAGCGAGCCACGGCGACCGGCCAGGGTGCCGTCATCGACGATAGTGCAGAGCTTGGACGCAACCATCTCGCCCATGCGCCCGCTGTAAGCCGAGCTGCCCTTGCGGTTGAAGTCGCCTTCCAGGCCATGGCCCACCGCTTCGTGCAACAGAACCCCGGACCAACCCGAGCCCAATACCACCGGCAAGGTACCTGCGGGCGCCGGAATGGCTTCCAGGTTGACCAGTGCCTGGCGCAGCGCTTCACGGGCATACCCCATGGCGCGGTCTTCAGTCAGGAAATAACGGTAGTCAGTACGGCCGCCGCCGCCATGGCCACCGCGCTCACGACGGCCATTTTGCTCGACGATCACACTGACGTTGAAACGCACCAGAGGGCGTACGTCCGCCGCCAGGCCGCCATCGGTAGACGCGACCAGAATGCGCTCCCACACGCCTGCCATGCTCACGGTCACCTGCTGGATACGCGGGTCGAGGGCACGGGTAGCCGCGTCGATGCGCTTGAGCAAGTCGACCTTTTCCGCACGGCTGATCACTTCCAATGGGTTATCCGGCGCGTACAACTGGGCCACGTCCTGGGTGCTGAACGCCTGCACCGTGCCATTTTGGCCCGCGCGGGAAATCGAGCGCGCAGCACGAGCCGCCAAGCCCAGTGCTTCAAGGGTGATTGCGTTGCTGTAAGCAAAACCGGTTTTTTCGCCAGACTGCGCACGCACGCCCACGCCTTGGTCGAGGTTAAAACTGCCTTCCTTGACAATGCCGTCTTCCAGCGCCCACGACTCGGAAATCTGCCCCTGAAAATACAGGTCGGCCGCGTCGATGCCCGGCCCGGCCAGATCGCCGAGGACGGTTTGCAAGCTTTCGATGGTCACGCCACCGGGTGCCAGGAGGTGTTCACTGACTGAGGACAACAACGTGCTCATAGGTTTGGCCTTAAATTCATCGTTCCGAAGCAGGTCGCTGCGCGCCCTGCGAGAAAAAGCGCCGGTGGTTGACCACCGGCATGCGCGCCCGTATCGACGCCTGTTCACTGCTGTCGCGTTCGGCCAACAACACCGCCTCGCCTGTATCCTGTTGTGTCAGTACACGCCCCCACGGGTCGACAATCGCCGCATGCCCATGGGTCTCGCGTGGCCCAGGGTGCACACCGCCTTGCGCCGCCGCCAGCACATAGCACTGGGTTTCGATGGCCCGCGCGCGAATCAGCACGTCCCAATGCGCGGCGCCGGTCACCGCCGTAAACGCCGAGGGCGCGGTAATCAATTCAGCCCCGGCTGCACGCAACTCGCTGTACAGCTCCGGGAAACGCAGGTCGTAACACACCGTCAGGCCCAACCGACCGACGGGCGTATCCGCCACTACCACGTTGCTCCCGAAAGCATAGTCATCGGATTCTCGATAGCGACCCCGCGCATCGGCGACATCCACATCGAACAGATGCAGCTTGTCGTAGCGGGCAACGATTTCACCGCGATCATCAATCAGCAGCGAGCACGCGTTGGACTTGGCGTTCGGCTGGCCCTCTGGAGGCAACGGCAAAGTGCCGGCCACTATCCATAAGGTGAGGTCGCGGGCGGTCTGTTTCAACCATGGCAGGATCGGCCCTTCACCCAACGCCTCGGCGCGGCCGATATCTGCCACGTCGCGGCGGCCCATGGCGGCGAAGTTTTCCGGCAGCACCGCAAGCTTCGCACCTCCCGCTGCTGCCTGTTCCAGCAAGCGCCGGGCCTGGGCCAGGTTAGCCAGCACATCACTCTGGCTGACCATTTGAATTACCGCAAAGGGCATGGGCCGACACTCCGTAATAGGCATGCGGCCATGCTACTCCACAGGCTCTCAGTTTGGTTTTTCAAATGGCTTGTCGAAGGTGATTTTTGGATCCTTCCACGGGCCTTCCACCTTGTACTGCACGCTGGCGAAGCGCGAAACACGGTCACCGATCAGCTTGTCGATGAGGAACAACGCGCCACCGATGGCGGGTGCACCCACGATCAGCGCGGCAATCGGCAGGTTGTTGGTCACCGGCAGGGTCACCAGCAGCTTGGCGTCGACGCGGTCAGCCACCAAATCCAGGGTCCCGTTGAGCTCAAGGTTGGTAGAAGGGCCCGTCATGGTGATGGGTTCACGGGTCACGAACACGCCATCACTGGCGGCCAGCAAGCCTTTGACCCGGTCGTAGCTCAAGCCTTTGCCGAGCAGGTCGGAGAAATCCAGACGCAGACGGCGGCCAATGGAGTTGAAATTGAGCAAGCCAAACACTCGCAAGGCCTGCGCGCCGCCTTCCACTTCCACAAACTGCCCTTTGCGGAACGCCGCATCCAGGCTGCCGGAAAAACGCTTGGGCCCAACCCAGGCCGGCGACCCCGGCCAACGACCGTCCACGTCCAGGTGGAAGTCCTCACTGGTCACGGTCGGCGCAAAACCCCAACCCTTGAGCACATCGGCGATGTTCTTGCCATCCAGACGGCCCTTGTACCAACTGCTGCTGGCCCCCGGCGCGCCTTCCCAGCCACCGGCACCGTTGAGTTGCATGCCCTTGAGGCCAAGGTCGAGGTTGTTGAAGGCCAAGCCTTTGGCCGTTGGCCGGATTCTCAGCGACCAGGCGCCCACCAGATCCGGCCCCTGGAACAATTGATTGATTGAAATATCCAGCGCGGGGATGTCTTTAGGGTCGATATCCGCCAACGGGTCCGGCGCGTTTTCATCCGCCTGCACCGTCGGGTCCACCGCCGGCAGCTTCACGTATTGCAGGTTGATCGCAATCGGCGCGCCCTTGGCATCCGGCAGGTTGACCGAGCCTTTGGCCTGCTGACTGTCGAGCTGCAAGCCCCACGCTGCCGGCTTACGAGCCATCTGCAAGCTGACCTGATCAAATTGGCTGCCAAAGCCAGTCAGCTTGCCCACCTTGAAGTCAGCGCCGCTGAGGAGTTGCTTGGCACTGCCGCCTGGATCATTACCGGCGTAGCGGTTTGCGAGTTTTTTCCACGGGTCGATGTCCAGCTCCGACAGCACGCCGCGAATACGCAAGCCTTTGGTGGCAGGCAACACGGCATCACCATCGCCGAGGAACAACTCCCCACGACCGTCATTGAAATTATCCGGGGGCGACGCGAAGGTGAAGCTCGCCAGCTCGCCATAGTCGAACCAATAGCGCCGCTCAGCGCCCTGTAAGGTCATGCGGAACACGCTGTCGCGCCCTTGGCTGGCCGGCATGCCAAAGGGTGCAGGCAAGTCCACGGCAACGCCCTTCATGTTGGAGCTGACCATCAATTGGCTGTCGGCGCCAGCCAGGGTGAGTTGCAACTGATAGGGGATATCACCGGATATAGGCAGTGGCTGACTGACTTTCAGCCAGTCCGTCAGCCGCTTGACCGTGACCTGGCCTTTGACACTGACGCGGGTGGTGATATTGCCCGGGTGGCCATCGGCAGCAATCTGCGCCGTGATGGGGCGATCAAACGCCTGTGCCGAGATGTTCTGCCCGCTCAAGCCCTTGGCGCTGTCGAAACGAAAATCGCCTTTGAGCTGGGTCAGGTCCAGAGTCGGTTCCGCCAATTGCAGGCGGGCCTTGTCGGTCTGGAAGTCCACCACAATCCTGGGCTCGGTGTCTTCGGCCAGCGGGATATCCAGATCCAGCTTGCCGTGCAGGTCGCCCTCTCCCTTCCAGCCGGCGAAGGTTGAATCTGTGCCGATGGGCGCTTCCTGGAGGATCTTCAGGCCATCGCCCAAGCCACCCGCGAACCCACCGGTGATCAACAGATGGCTGTCTTTGCCAGCAGGCGCGTGAGGAATATTGACGTAGACGTCTTTAACCTTGGTGTCGAGCAATTGACCCTTGTTCGCCACGATACGCACGCCGGTCTCTTCGACGAACACCTCGCCATTGACCTTGCTCACATGCGGCCAGCCAGGCTGGAAGGCCAGCTCGGCGTCATGCACCTTGAAGAACAGGCTGATATTGCGTGCTGCTGGCAATGCGTCGTGGTTCAACGAGCCCTGGTACTGGAAGAAACCCTGGTCAACCGCTCCCTTGAGGATTGCCGTGCGCAGCCATTCGTCCAAAGACGGGCTCAGCACCGCAGGCAGATATTTGGAGGTGAAGCGCCCATCGCCATCGACCATACCGACCCGCAGGTCCATGTAGTCTTCCTGGCTATGGTCAAAATGCAGGCGAATCAGGAAGTCGGCGGCGACCTTGCCCTCCTCACCCAGCACCTTGATGTAGGGTGCGATCAGCGTGAAGCCTTCTTTATCCAGCTTCCAGGTCAGGCGCGCGTTCGCCTGGATGTACTGCCACGGCTTGGCGAAGATAGGATCCAGGTGCAGGGAGAAATCCTTGCTGTCCATGCGCAGCTCGCCCTGGCCCAAGTCACCGCTGATGCTGCCGGACACATTACGTGCAGCCGGTGCGCCGCTATAGGCATCAAAGCCGACGCGCTCAAGGTTGGCTGCAAAACTGACTTTCTTGTCCGTGGTGTCCTGAGGACGGAAATCCACCAGCACGTTGCGCAACACGCCAGTGGCTTTCAGGTGTTCGATGGTCCTGGCGAAACCTTCCGGTAACGGCGCCAAGGCGTTGAGCAGCGGCGTGATGGGGGTCAAGTCGAGGCGGTCGGCCTGCAGCTTCCAGACTTCCAGATCCTTGTCGGTCGCCAGGGTTTGCTGCAATTGCAGGTGCGACTCCCAACGTGTCTCGCCGATATTCATCGCCAATGAATCAAACAGAACCTTCAGGCCGCTGTCGCTACGCTGGAGGTAAGCCGTCAGGGCGAGGTTTTCGATATGGACAGGCTTGCGGTCGGCGTAGCTGCCCTTTACCTGGGGTGAATGAAGGCGCACCACAGCGCTTTGTACCGTGCCCTTGGCCCAATCCAGCCAGAACTCGCCGCCGGCCTTGAACTGCGTAAGTTTCCATTGCTGGGTCAGGCTGGCCGGAATCCACTTGGCCCAATCACTCTGCGGCAGGCTCAGGTAAGCCTGGGCTTCGCCGTCTTTCCACTGGCTGGCGCGGATGCGCGTGCGCAGGCTCAATGCCAACGGCTGGCCGTCAGGCAACGTCAGGCGTGCATCGAGCCGTTGGTGGCTGGTGTCGGTTTCCAGGCTCAAGCCCACGTAAGTCAAAGTCAACGGCGCCTGATTGAACGGCTGCAACGTCACCTGGCTGTCCAGCACTGACACACGATTGACCCTTTGCAGGCGCGTGAGCAACTGCTCCGGGTCCAGTGGCTGGTCATCCTGCAACGGCAGGCCTTGCAGCGCCCAGTGCCCGTCCTTGTCTTCCTTCACACTCAACTGCAGGCCACTGACTTCCAGATGGGCGATGCGCACTTCACGCGCCATCAGGCTGGCCCAGAGGTCTGGCACCACTTCAACCTGGTCCAGACGCAAGGCACTGTTACCCTCACCGACCATCACGTCGTGGGCCAGCAACACCGGAGCAAAACCGCTCCAGCGCCCTTCAAGGCTACCAATCTGCAGAGGCATATCAACGGCGGCCTGGGCCTTGGCTTCGATTTCGGCGCGATATTCGGCCACCAGCGGGGTCAGTTCACGACCCAGGCTCACGTACACCGCCGCCAATACCAACAGCAACGCACAGAGGCCCAAGCCCCAACGGGTCAAAGCGGCAAAAAAGCGTATCAGACGCTCCATGTCAGGCGACCCTCAAAGCAATAGGCGGACGGCAGATCAAGGTCTGCCGGTCTCGAAGAAAGAAAGCGATTGGGGATCAGAGCAGCACCACGTCGTATTGTTCCTGGGAATACATGGTTTCGACCTGAAAGCGAATGGTGCGCCCGATAAAACCCTCCAATTCAGCGACATTACCGGACTCTTCATCCAGCAACCGATCGACCACCTTCTGGTTGGCAAGCACTCTATAACCTTCGGCCTGGTAGGCACGCGCCTCCCGTAAGATTTCCCGGAAAATCTCGTAGCAAACCGTTTCGGGAGTCTTCAACTTGCCGCGCCCCAGGCAACTGCTGCAAGGCTCGCACAGCACTTGCTCGAGGCTCTCGCGGGTGCGTTTGCGCGTCATCTGCACCAGGCCCAATTCGGTGATGCCGATGATATTGGTCTTGGCGTGATCGCGCTCCAACTGCTTCTCAAGGGTGCGCAATACTTGACGCTGGTGCTCTTCATCTTCCATGTCGATGAAGTCGATGATGATGATGCCGCCCAGGTTACGCAGGCGCAGCTGGCGGGCGATCGCGGTGGCCGCTTCGAGGTTGGTCTTGAAGATGGTTTCTTCGAGGTTGCGATGGCCCACGAACGCGCCAGTGTTGACGTCGATGGTGGTCATGGCTTCCGCCGGGTCTACCACCAGATAGCCGCCGGATTTAAGCGGCACCTTGCGCTCCAGGGCTTTCTGAATTTCGTCTTCAACGCCATACAGGTCGAAAATCGGTCGCTCGCCGGGGTAATGCTCGAGGCGGTCGGCAATTTCCGGCATCAGCTCGGCAACAAATTGCGTGGTGCGCTGGAAGGTTTCCCGCGAGTCGATGCGAATTTTCTCGATCTTCGGGCTGACCAAATCGCGCAGGGTACGCAAGGCCAGGCCGAGGTCTTCATAAATCACGCTGGGGGCGCCGATGGTCTTGATCTGCGCGCCGATCTGATCCCACAAGCGCCGCAGGTAGCGGATGTCCATGAGGATTTCATCGGCGCCGGCGCCCTCAGCGGCGGTGCGCAGGATGAAGCCGCCCGCCTCCTTGATGCCCTCGGCAGCCACACAATCGCTGACCACCTTTTTCAGGCGCTCGCGCTCGGCTTCGTCTTCGATTTTCAGGGAAATGCCAACATGCGCCGTACGCGGCATGTACACCAGATAGCGCGAAGGGATCGACAGCTGGGTGGTCAAGCGTGCGCCTTTGGAACCGATGGGGTCCTTGGTGACTTGCACCACCAGGCTCTGCCCTTCATGCACCAGGGCGCTGATGCTCTCGACCGCCGGGCCTTCGCGCAGGGAAATTTCCGAGGCGTGGATGAACGCCGCGCGGTCCAGGCCGATGTCGACGAACGCCGCCTGCATGCCCGGCAGGACGCGCACTACCTTGCCCTTATAGATGTTGCCGACGATCCCGCGCTTTTGAGTGCGCTCGACGTGCACTTCTTGCAGAACACCGTTCTCTACCACCGCCACGCGCGATTCCATCGGCGTGATATTGATCAGAATCTCTTCACTCATGGCTGGGTCTCGTTCAGGCGTTTTCACAATAGTGACCGATCGCTAAAGGCTGGGCGCTGTAATACGGCGGTCAGCGCGCGGTAAGGTGTTGCCAACAGGGTATGCCGAATTGGCTGAGCAGATGCGCGGTTTCGCACACCGGCAGGCCTACCACGGCGGAATAGCTGCCATTGAGCCCGGCGACAAACACCGAACCAAGCCCCTGAATAGCATAGCCGCCGGCTTTGTCCTGAGGTTCACCACTGTGCCAGTAGGTTGTAGCCTCTTCGACAGAAATACTGCGAAAACGTACGCGACTGCTGACGCACAGTGTTTCGCAACGCTGGCCGTCAGTCAGGGCGATGGCGGTAAGGACTTCATGTTCTCGATCAGAAAGCGCCACCAACATCGCCAGCGCGTCCGCCTGATCCACTGGTTTGCCGAGGATTTGGCCGTCAACGATCACGGCGGTGTCGGCACCCAGCACACAGGCCTGGAGATTTTTTTCGAGCGCAGCAAAACCCGCCGCTGCCTTGCCGCGCGCGAGGCGCTCGACGTAGGCAACAGCGGTTTCGTTTGTAAGAGGGGTTTCATCAATCGCGGCACTGACCACGGTGAAGGGCACACCGATCTGGGTCAGCAGTTCACGCCGCCTCGCAGAGCCCGAGGCCAGATAAAGCGAATTCATTGCAGACTCTCCCTGTGACGTTCGATAACCAGGCAGAGCCTCGCAATCCATTCAATTGATTTTGTAGCGACGACGTAAGCCACGCAGACCGAAACTGACCCATGGCCACAGCAATGCGCTGACCAGGGCCGGCAATACCAACGCCAGGGTGGGCTGACGATTACCGGTCAGGGCGCTGAGCCACAGTTGCACCAACTGCGCCAGGCCGAAGATCACCAGGATCACCAGGCACTGCTGCCACATCGGGAACATGCGCAAACGCTGCTGCAACGACAGCACCAGGAACGTAATCAGGGTGAGGATCAGCGCGTTCTGCCCCAGCAAGGTGCCATAGAGCACGTCTTCCGCCAAGCCCAGGCACATCGCCGTGACCATGCCAACTTTATGCGGCAAGGTCAGCGACCAGAAGGCCAGCAGCAAGGCCAGCCAAAGCGGGCGCAGAATCTCCATGAATTGGGGCAGTGGCGAAACACTGAGCAGCAAACCGATGGCAAACGTCAGCCAGACGATCCAGCCATTGTGCGAATGTGTACCGGCCATTATTCCTCCCTCTGCCGCGTGGTTGCCGGAGCAGCGGCCGGAGCTCTGGCTGCAGGCGTCGTGGTGGCAGGCGTGGTGGCTGCGGGCTTGGCCGCCGGCTTGGCTGGGCGCGCGCTGTGGGCTGCCGGTTTGACCGGAGTTGCCACCGGCGCTGCCGGAGTGGCGGGCGGCGCAGGCGGCCCGACGAATGCCGGCTTCGGTACGGTGGCGGGAACAATCGGCGCGGTACCGTTTTGCTTGTCTTCCGCTTCCTGAGCCTGGGCGGCGTCGTTGACACGCTCTTCCGGGGTGCGGTTGTCGCTGAACACCAGCAGCAGATAGCGACTGCGGTTCAGAGCCGCAGTCGGGACGGCCCGTACTATGGCAAATGGTTGACCTGAATCGTGGATGACTTCCTTGACCGTCGCCACCGGGTAGCCCGCCGGGAACCGCTGACCGAGGCCGGAGCTGACCAACAGGTCGCCCTCCTTGATGTCTGCGGTGTCGGCCACATGGCGCAATTCCAGGCGTTCCGGGTTACCGGTGCCGCTGGCAATCGCACGCAAGCCGTTGCGATTCACCTGCACCGGAATGCTGTGAGTCGTGTCCGTCAGCAGCAGCACTCGCGAGGTGTAGGGCATCAACTCAACCACCTGGCCCATCAAGCCACGGGCGTCGAGCACTGGCTGGCCAAGAACCACACCGTCGCGCTCACCCTTGTTGATGATGATGCGATGGGTAAAGGGGTTGGGGTCCATGCCGATCAACTCGGCCACTTCGACCTTCTCGTTGACCAGCGCGGAAGAATTGAGCAACTCGCGCAGCCGAACGTTCTGCTCGGTGAGGGCCGCGAGCTTTTGCATGCGCCCCTGCAACAGCAGGTTTTCAGTCTTGAGTTTTTCGTTCTCGGCGACCAGCTCGGTGCGGCTGCCGAATTGGCTGGCCACGCCCTGGTAGAGACGTTGCGGCAGGTCGGTGATCCAGTAAGTCTGCATCAACACCAGCGACATCTGGCTACGCACAGGCTTGAGCAGTGCAAAGCGGGCATCGACCACCATCAGCGCGACCGAAAGCACGACCAGCACCAATAAGCGCACGCCCAATGAGGGGCCTTTGGCGAAAAGCGGTTTAATAAGCCGCTCCTCCCAGGCAAATGTTCTCTTTATTCATACGGCATCAAACCGGCCTGGATGCAGATTGAAGAAGATAAACGCCAACAGGCAGCACTGCAAAGTGCCGCCTGCGAGCAAAGCATGAACCCTGCGCGCGATCTTATTCGCTGGAGAGCAGGTCCATGGTGTGTTTATCCATCATTTCCAGTGCACGGCCACCGCCACGCGCGACGCAAGTCAGCGGGTCTTCGGCGACGATCACCGGCAGACCGGTTTCCTGAGCCAGCAACTTGTCGAGGTCGCGCAGCAAGGCGCCACCACCGGTCAGTACCAGGCCACGCTCGGCGATGTCGGAAGCCAGTTCCGGCGGCGATTGCTCCAGGGCACTCTTCACAGCCTGAACGATAGTGGCCAGGGACTCTTGCAGAGCTTCCAGCACTTCGTTGGAATTCAGGGTGAAGGCACGTGGAACACCTTCGGCCAGGTTGCGACCGCGAACATCAACTTCGCGAACTTCGCCGCCCGGGTAGGCCGTGCCGATTTCCTGCTTGATGCGCTCAGCGGTGGATTCACCGATCAGGCTGCCGTAGTTGCGACGTACATAAGTAATGATCGCTTCGTCGAAGCGGTCGCCGCCTACACGCACGGATTCGGCATACACCACACCGTTCAGGGAAATCAGGGCGATTTCAGTGGTACCACCACCGATATCCACCACCATCGAACCGCGCGCTTCTTCAACCGGCAAGCCGGCGCCGATAGCGGCAGCCATAGGCTCTTCGATCAGGAACACTTCGCGGGCACCGGCGCCAAGGGCCGATTCACGGATGGCACGACGCTCCACCTGGGTGGACTTGCACGGAACGCAGATCAGCACACGAGGGCTGGGCTGCAGGAAACTGTTTTCGTGAACCTTGTTGATGAAGTACTGCAGCATCTTTTCGCAGACACTGAAGTCGGCGATCACGCCGTCTTTCATCGGACGAATGGCGGCAATATTGCCAGGTGTTCGGCCGAGCATGCGCTTGGCCTCGGTGCCGACGGCAACGACACTTTTCTGATTACCATGGGTCCGAATGGCCACAACCGATGGCTCATTCAGAACGATTCCGCGCTCGCGCACGTAAATAAGGGTGTTGGCAGTGCCCAGGTCAATGGAAAGATCGCTGGAAAACATGCCACGCAGTTTCTTGAACATGGGGAAAGGACCCTAGGCAACGCGTGGGTAAAAAAGTGCGGCAAACTCTAACAACGACAGGGATTTTGGGCAAGGCGCCAATGTGCTAAATTGGCCGACTTTCTGTGCACCAACCCCCACAATCGCGGCCATATGACCGTAGAAATGCGGTAGTGTTCCGACAATCTAACACACGGACGCCCTCCGTTCTGTTTTCCACTGGAGAATCCCATGGCGCTTGAACGCTCCGACGTGGAAAAAATCGCGCATCTGGCCTCGCTTGGCCTGAATGACGCCGATCTTCCACAGACCACCGCAGCCCTGAACAGCATTCTCGGGCTGGTTGACCAAATGCAAGCCGTGAACACCGACGGCATCGAGCCCCTGGCTCACCCGCTGGAAGCCAGCCAGCGCCTGCGCGCAGACGTCGTGACCGAGCGCAATAATCGCGAGGCTTACCAGTCCATCGCACCAGCGGTCGAAAACGGCCTGTACCTGGTTCCGAAAGTCATCGACTAAAGGGAAAGAGCCTGCAATGCATCAATTGACTCTGGCCGAGATCGCCCGCGGTCTCGCCGACAAAAAGTTTTCTTCCGAAGAGCTGACCCAAACCCTGCTGGCGCGTATCGCCGCGCTGGACCCCAAGGTCAACAGCTTCATCAGCCTCACCGAAGAACTGGCCCTGAGCCAGGCCAAGGCCGCCGACGTACGTCGCGCCAACGGTGAGAATGGCGCACTGCTGGGCGCACCGATCGCCCACAAAGACCTGTTCTGCACCCAGGGTATTCGCACCAGTTGCGGCTCGAAGATGCTCGACAACTTTAAAGCGCCCTACGACGCCACCGTGGTGTCCAAGCTGGCTGCCGCCGGGGCCGTGACCCTGGGCAAGACCAACATGGACGAATTCGCCATGGGCTCGGCCAACGAATCGAGCTACTACGGCGCGGTGAAAAACCCGTGGAACCTGGAGCACGTGCCCGGTGGTTCGTCCGGCGGTTCGGCTGCGGCTGTTGCTGCGCGCTTTTTGCCGGCGGCTACGGCCACCGACACCGGCGGCTCCATCCGCCAGCCTGCGGCCTTCACCAACCTCACCGGGCTGAAACCGACTTACGGTCGTGTTTCCCGTTGGGGCATGATCGCCTACGCATCCAGCCTCGATCAGGGCGGGCCTCTGGCGCGCACGGCTGAAGACTGCGCGATATTGTTACAAGGTATGGCCGGGTTCGATAAACAGGACTCCACCAGCATTGACGAGCCGGTGCCGGACTACAGCGCCAGCCTCAACACCTCGCTCAAAGGACTGCGCATCGGCGTGCCGAAAGAGTATTTCAGCGCCGGCCTCGACCCGCGTATCGCCCAATTGGTGCACAACAGCATCAAGGAGCTGGAAAAGCTCGGCGCCGTGATCAAGGAAATCAGCCTGCCGAACAACCAGCACGCGATTCCTGCCTACTACGTGATCGCGCCGGCCGAAGCCTCTTCCAACCTGTCGCGTTTTGACGGCGTGCGGTTCGGCTACCGCTGCGAAAACCCGAAAGACCTCACCGACCTGTACAAGCGCTCCCGTGGCGAAGGCTTCGGTGCCGAAGTACAACGCCGCATCATGGTCGGCGCCTACGCCCTGTCGGCCGGCTACTACGACGCGTACTACCTCAAGGCGCAAAAAATCCGTCGCCTGATCAAGAACGACTTCATGGCAGCCTTTGAAGAAGTCGACGTGATCCTCGGCCCAACCACGCCGAACCCGGCCTGGAAGATCGGCGCCAAGACCGGCGACCCGATCGCCGAGTACCTGGAAGACCTGTACACCATCACCGCCAACCTCGCGGGCTTGCCGGGCTTGTCCATGCCAGCAGGTTTCGTCGATGGCCTG
Source organism: Pseudomonas sp. PWP3-1b2 (assembly GCF_049896045.1). Classification (NCBI taxonomy): domain Bacteria; kingdom Pseudomonadati; phylum Pseudomonadota; class Gammaproteobacteria; order Pseudomonadales; family Pseudomonadaceae; genus Pseudomonas; species Pseudomonas sp. PWP3-1b2. The sequence goes on along the minus strand of NZ_JAFCTN010000010.1, from coordinate 16,577 downwards.
CCGGTGGGCGTGCAATTGCTCGCCCCGTATTTCCAGGAAGGCCGCCTGCTCAATGTGGCGCACCAGTACCAGTTGAACACTGACTGGCACACTCGCACCCCTACCGGCTTCTGAGGAGAACACTATGCAATGGGAAGTTGTGATCGGGCTGGAGATTCATACCCAGCTCGCCACCCAATCGAAGATTTTCTCCGGCAGCGCCACCACGTTTGGCTCCGAGCCCAACACCCAGGCCAGCCTGGTCGACCTGGGCATGCCCGGTGTGTTGCCGGTGCTGAACGAGGAAGCGGTGCGCATGGCGGTGATGTTCGGCCTGTCGATTGACGCCGAAATCGGCCAGCACAACGTGTTCGCGCGCAAAAACTACTTCTACCCGGACCTGCCCAAGGGCTACCAGATCAGCCAGATGGAATTGCCGATCGTCGGCAAGGGCTACCTGGACATCCCGCTGGAAGACGGCACCATCAAGCGTGTCGGCGTGACCCGTGCGCACCTGGAAGAAGATGCCGGCAAAAGCCTGCACGAAGAATTCCCGGGCGCTACCGGTATCGACCTGAACCGCGCCGGTACGCCGTTGCTGGAAATCGTCTCCGAACCGGACATGCGCAGCGCCAAGGAAGCCGTGGCCTACGTCAAGACGATCCACGCGCTGGTGCGTTACCTGGACATCTGCGACGGCAACATGGCCGAAGGCTCGCTGCGCTGCGACTGCAACGTGTCGATCCGTCCAAAGGGCCAGGCCGAATACGGCACCCGTTGCGAGATCAAGAACGTCAACTCGTTCCGTTTCATCGAAAAGGCGATCAACAGCGAAGTGCGTCGCCAGATCGAACTGATCGAAGACGGCGGCAAGGTGATCCAGCAAACCCGCCTGTACGACCCGAACAAAGACGAAACCCGCGCCATGCGCAGCAAAGAGGAAGCCAACGACTACCGTTACTTCCCCGACCCGGACCTGTTGCCGGTGGTGATCGAAGACTCGTTCCTCAATGACGTGCGCGCCACTCTGCCGGAATTGCCGCAGCAAAAACGCGAGCGCTTCCAGGAGCAGTTCGGCCTGTCTGTTTACGATGCCAGCGTCTTGGCCTCCAGCCGTGAACAAGCCGATTACTTCGAAAAAGTGCTGAGCATTGCCGGCGACGCCAAACTGGCGGCCAACTGGGTGATGGTTGAGCTGGGCAGCCTGTTGAACAGACAGGGCCTGGAAATCGACGAAGCCCCGGTCACCGCCGAGCAGTTGGGCGGCATGCTGCTGCGCATCAAGGACAACACCATCTCCGGCAAAATCGCCAAGACCGTGTTTGAAGCGATGGCGGCGGGTGAAGGCAGCGCTGACCAGATCATCGAGACGCGTGGCCTCAAGCAAGTCACCGACAGCGGCGCGATTTCCGCCGTGCTGGATGAAATGCTCGCGGCCAACGCCGAGCAAGTTGAGCAATACCGCGCGGCAGACGAAGCCAAGCGCGGCAAAATGTTCGGCTTCTTTGTTGGCCAGGCGATGAAAGCCTCCAAAGGCAAAGCCAACCCGCAACAGGTGAACGAACTGCTGAAGAGCAAGCTCGAAGGCTGACAACGGTGAATGGTCCGGGCGGGGTTTCACAGCCAACCCGACCTCATGTGGGAGCTGGCTTGCCTGCGATAGCATCACCGAGGGGCAACATAAAAACCCAGGTGGCCGGTTAGCAGGCAAGCCAACAACCACATTCAAATTGCGGGTTATCTGAACATGAAGCGTCTACTAGGTCTTTGGGCCTTGTTCTCTCTGCTGGCCGGTTGCGTCAGCGGCCTCATCGACCCCCACGGCTACGACGAAACCGGCACCGCCTCCTATTACGGCGCCAGGCACCATGGCAACAAGACTGCCAGCGGTGAACCCTTCAACAGCAACGCCCTGACCGCCGCCCATCGGCGCCTGCCCTTCGGCACGCAGGTCAAGGTGACCAATCTCAATAACAACAAATCCGTGGTGGTGCGCATCAATGATCGCGGCCCGCATGCCCGTGGGCGTTTGATCGACCTTTCGCACAAAGCCGCCCAGCAGTTGGGTATGCTGGGCAACGGCACCGCGCGGGTGCGTGTGCAAGCCATAACCAATTGATGAGGGAGCCCTGACCATTCTCGGATTAACCGCCCTTTCGCCCTGGAGCCTTATCGAACTGGTCAGCGGTTTACTGTTGCTGATCGTCGGTGCCGAAATCCTCGTGCGCGCCGCCGTGCGCCTGGCGGCCAGCCTCAAGGTGCGGCCACTGATTATTGGCCTGAGCATCGTCGCCTTCGGCAGCAGCGCGCCGCAGATGACCGTCAGCCTGCAGGCCACCCTCGCTGGCAACACCGACATCGCCGTGGGCAGCGTGATCGGCAGCAGCATCTTCAATATCCTCGTGACCCTGGGCCTGTCGGCGCTGATCATTCCGCTGCGGGTGTCACGGCAACTGGTGCGCCTGGATATCCCGGTGATGATCTGCGCTGGCCTGCTGGTGTTCATCCTGGCGGGTAATGAAGAGCTGACGCCGTTCGACGGGCTGGTGTTGCTCGTGGCGTTGGTGGCTTACGTCGCGCTGCTGCACTACCAGACGCGCCACTCCCGCCGCCCCCGCACGCTGCACACCGTGGCCAGCGCGCCGTGGCTGAGCAGCGTACTGCTGATGCTCGGCGGGTTGCTGGTGCTGGTGCTGGCGGGGCATTTGCTGCTCGGTGCAGCGGTGGATGTGGCGAGCGACCTGGGCCTGTCGGAACGCATCATTGGCCTGACGCTGATCGGCGTCGGCACCTCGCTGCCGTGCCTGGCCACTTCGCTGATCGCCGCCCTGCGCGGCGAGCGCGAGATCGCTGTGGGTAACGTGATCGGCAGCAGCCTGTTCAACCTGCTCGGGGTATTGGGGCTGACCGCATTGCTCGCGCCGTCGCCACTCTCGGTGTCGCCCAACGCGCTGGATTTCGACCTGCCAGTGATGCTCGCCGTGGTGGTGTTGTGCCTGCCAGTGTTCTACAGCGGCTACCGGGTGACACGCGCCGAAGGCCTGCTGTTCCTCGGCCTGTACCTGGCGTATGGGCTGCATGTGGTGTCGTTTACATTCGGCATGCCACTGGCCAACAAACTTGAACAATTGATGCTGCATTACGTCCTGCCAGCGCTGGTGGCGTTCCTGCTGTTCACCTCGCTGCGAGCCTGGCGCCGCCAACACAAAAGGGAATCGCAATGACCGATCAGAAAAAACCCGGGGTTGAAATGCGTCGCCAGGTGATGGGCGATGTGTTCGTCGACCGCGCCCTGAACAACGCCACTGAGTTCACCCAGCCGCTGCAGGATTTCGTCAACGAACACGCCTGGGGCAGTGTGTGGAACCGCGAAGGTTTGCCGCTGAAGACCCGCAGCCTGATTACCCTGGCGGCCCTGACGGCGCTCAAATGTCCGCAGGAGCTGAAGGGCCATGTGCGCGGTGCGCTGAACAATGGTTGTACCGTGGAGGAGATTCGCGAGGCGCTGCTGCACTGCGCGGTGTATGCGGGTGTGCCAGCGGCGATTGATGCGTTCCGGGCGGCGCAGGAAGTGATTGAGGCGTATCAGGCGGATAAGCAGTGACTGTCAGATAGCTATCGCGGGCAAGCCCGCTCCCACATTTTGAACTGTGAATATATTCAAATGTGGGAGCTGGCTTGCCTGCGATTGGCCCTCAAACCCACCGCACACTTCAGATCCAGCCACCCGCCTGCAACACAAAAATCCCGATATTGGTGGTCACCGCCGCCATCAAGGTAGTGATCACAATAATCGCCGCCGCCAGCTCATGATTACCCTCGGCCGCCCTGGCCATCACAAAGCTTGCCGCCGCCGTCGGCGCACCAAAGTACAGAAACAGAATGCCCAATTCCGGCCCGCGAAAACCCAGTAGCCACGCGCCCAGCGTCGCCAACAGCGGCAGCCCGATCATCTTCACCAGGCTGGCACTCAGCGCCATGCTGCCGCTCTTGCGCAAGGCGGCCAGTGACAGGGTGCCACCGATGCAGATCAACGCCAGCGGCAGGGTCATGTCCGCCAGGTACTGGCCGGACGATTCCAGCCAGCCAGGCAAACCGATTTTAAAAATGGCAAACGGCGCAGCCACGAACACGCTGATGATCAGCGGGTTGGCCACCACACTTTTGAAGATACTCCACGGGTCGGACTTGATCACCGGGCTGTACACCGCCAGCACGATGGTCGACAGCGTGTTGTAGAACAGGATCACCAGCGCCGCGAGGATCGCACCGAGGGAGATGCCATAGTCGCCGTACATGCTGGCGGCCAGCGCCAGGCCGATCACCCCGTTGTTGCCGCGAAAAGCGCCTTGGGTGTAGATGCCGCGGTCTTCACGCGGGCACCGAAAAATCGCCCAACCCCAGGCCAAGGCGAAGCTCACCAGGGTGGCGACGGCGAAGTAGATCAGCAAACCGGGCTTGAGTGCCGAGTGCAGGTCGGCATGCAGGATGCCCAGGAACAGCAGCGCCGGCATGGTGACGTTGAACACCAGGGACGACGCGGTGTGGATAAAGTTGTCGTTGATCCAGTTGATGCGCTTGAGCAGCACACCGAGAAACAGCATGGCAAACACCGGCGCGGTGATGGTGAGGGTGGTGAGGAAAATAGCCAGCATGCCGGGGAGAACCTTGGTGAGCGTCGTCAGGTGGCTAATGATAAGCCATGCGGCCCGCTTCGTCTGGTCGACACCGATTCAATGTGGGGCTTGTGTGGGAGCTGGCTTGCCTGCGATAGCATCACTGCGGTTTGCCTGACAACCGAGGTGCTTGCATCGCAGGCAAGCCAGCTCCCACACAAGCCAGCGCCCACAGGATCAGCTCGGGTCTCAGGTGATAGGCGCCGGGTTGAACAAGGTAATGTCATTGTGCAGCTTGTGCTGCTCAGCCCAGGTCTGCTTCTTGCCGCTGGCCACGTCCAGGTAGAAGTGGAACAGCTCCCAACCCAACTCCTCGATGCTCGCGCGCCCGGTGGCGATGCGGCCCGCGTCGATGTCGATCAGGTCCGGCCAACGCTGCGCCAGCTCTGTACGCGTCGACACCTTCACCACCGGCGCCATCGCCAGCCCGTAAGGCGTGCCACGCCCGGTGGTGAACACGTGCAGGTTCATCCCCGCCGCCAGTTGCAAGGTGCCGCACACAAAGTCACTGGCTGGCGTCGCGCAAAAAATCAGGCCCTTACTTTTGAACCGCTCGCCCGGGCCAAGCACGCCGTTGATCGCGCTGCTGCCGGATTTGACGATAGAGCCCAAGGACTTCTCGACAATGTTCGACAACCCGCCCTTCTTGTTGCCCGGCGTGGTGTTGGCGCTGCGATCCGCCTCGCCCTTGGCCAGGTAACGGTCGTACCAGTCCATTTCCCTGACAAGCTCCTGCGCGACTTCTTTCGTCTCGGCGCGAGACGTCAGCAGGTAAATCGCATCGCGTACTTCAGTGACTTCGGAAAACATCACCGTCGCACCGGCCCGCAGCAGCAAGTCCGACGCATAACCGAGCGCCGGGTTGGCGGTGATGCCGGAAAACGCATCACTGCCACCGCACTGCATGCCCAGGATCAACTCGGACGCCGGCACGGTTTCGCGGCGGCGCTGGTCAAGTTTCTTCAAGCGGGTTTCGGCCAACGCCATGATCTGCTCGATCATTTCGGTAAACCCGTGGCTGGAGTCCTGCAACCGATACAGCCACGGCTCGCTCAAATCCACGGAACTGTCGTTGTCGTGCATCACCTGCCCGGCCTGCAATTTCTCGCAGCCCAGGCTGATCACCAAGGCTTCGCCGCCCAGGTTCGGGTTGCGCGCCAGGTTGCGCACGGTGCGGATCGGAATGTAGGCATCCGTCGCGGTAATCGCCACGCCGCAGCCGTAGCTGTGGGTCAGCGCCACCACGTCATCGACGTGCGGGTACTTGGGCAGCAACTCGTCCTTGATGCGCTTGACCGCGTGGTCCAGCACCCCGGTCACGCACTGCACCGTGGTGGTGATGCCCAAAATATTGCGCGTGCCCACGGTGCCGTCGGCGTTGCGGTACCCCTCGAACGTGAACCCTTCCAGCGGCGCCTGGGTTTCAGGCACCTCGGTGGACAGCGGCAAGCTGTCCAGCGGCGGCGCGGTGGGCATGCGCAGTTGATCTTCCTGCACCCAACTGCCGCGTGGAATCGGCGCCAGGGCGTAACCAATGGTCTGGCCGTAGCGAATAATCTGACCGCCTTCGGGGATATCTTCCAGCGTCACCTTGTGGCTCTGCGGGATGAACTCAACGGTCACCAGCCCGTCCGGGAACTCGGTCCCGGCCGGTACGCCTTGGTCATTGACCACGATCACTACGTTGTCGCGCGCGTGCAAACGAATCGAGCGCGGCGAGTCGGCATGTTCAATCAACTGCATTACATCGCCCCTCAGGAATGCGCTTGGGTAAGGTTGGTCAGCTCAGGGCCCTGGCTTGGCGGCTCTTTGAGCACTACGCGTTTGATCGGGCCGACAATCACCAGGTAGCTGAACACCGCTACCAGCGCGTTGGCGCCGACAAACACCAGGGCCCATTTGAACGAACCGGTGGTGGCGATGATGTAGCCGATGACAATCGGCGTAGTGATCGACGCCAGATTACCGAAGGTGTTGAACAAGCCGCCACTGAGGCCGGCGATTTGTTTCGGCGAGGTGTCGGACACAACCGCCCAACCCAGTGCGCCAACGCCTTTGCCGAAGAAGGCCAAGGCCATGAAGCCCACCACCATCCATTCAACGTCGACGTAGTTGCACGCAATGATGCTGCTGGAGACCAACAGGCCGGCAATGATCGGTGCTTTTCGAGCGAAGGTCAGCGAGTGCCCTTTGCGCAACAGGTAGTCGGAAATCACCCCACCCAGCACACCGCCGATAAACCCGCAGATGGCCGGCAGCGAGGCAACGAAACCGGCCTTGAGGATGGTCATGCCGCGATCCTGCACCAGGTACACCGGGAACCAGGTGAGGAAAAAGTAAGTAATGCCGTTGATGCAGTACTGGCCCAGGTACACGCCGAGCATCATGCGATTGGTCAGCAACTGACGGATGTAATCCCACTTCGGGCCGTCGGTTTTTTTACCCTTGCCCTTGTCCTGATCCATATCGACCATCGCGCCATTGGCTGCAATGTGATTGAGTTCGGCTTCGTTGATCATCGGGTGCTGACGCGGGCTGTGGATAACTTTCAACCAGATCAGCGAGAAGAGGATGCCGATCACGCCCATCACGATAAACACGTGCTGCCAGCCGAAGGTGTAGACGATCCAGCCCATCAACGGCGCGAACAGCACCGTGGCGAAGTACTGCGCCGAGTTGAAGATCGCCGAGGCCGTGCCGCGTTCGGCGGTGGGGAACCAGGCCGCCACGATGCGGGCGTTGCCCGGGAAGGATGGCGCCTCTGCCAGGCCCACCATGAAGCGCAGCATGAACAGCGCGACAACCGCCGTGGAGATACCAAACTCACCGACATAGCCTTGCAGCACAGTGAACAGTGACCAGGTGAAGATGCTCAGGGCGTAGACTTTTTTCGAGCCGAACCGGTCCAGCAGCCAGCCGCCGGGAATTTGCCCGGCCACGTAGGCCCAACCGAATGCGGAGAAGATATAACCGAGGGTGACCGCGTCGATGCCGAGGTCTTTTTGCAGGCTGGAGCCTGCGATAGCAATGGTGGCCCGGTCGGCGTAGTTGATCGTGGTCACCAGAAACAGCATGAGCAGGATCAAATAGCGGACGTGAGTCGGCTTGGTCGCTTGCATGAAGATGTACTCCCACTAATTATTTTTTTTGCGGGTAATTGTCTTGTTGTCTGTGCGCACCCGCTTCATGTGGGAGCTGGCGTGCCTGCGATGGCAAGACCTCGGTCCCACTGAAGCACCGAGTTCTCTGCATCGCAGGCAAGCCAGCTCCCACAAGAGCCGGTGCCCACAGGTAGTGCGTGTTACGAACCGATGTAGCTGGTTTTCACCACGGTGTAGAACTCTTGCGCATAGCGACCTTGCTCGCGCGAACCATAGGACGAACCCTTACGGCCACCGAACGGCACGTGATAATCCACACCGGCGGTTGGCAGGTTGACCATCACCATCCCGGCCTGGGAATGACGTTTGAAGTGGTTGGCGTACTTGAGCGACGTCGTGGCAATACCCGCCGACAAGCCGAACTCGGTGTCGTTGGCCATGGCCAGCGCCGCCTCGTAATCGGCCACGCGCACGACGTTGGCCACTGGGCCGAAGATCTCTTCACGGCTGATGCGCATGGCGGCTTCGCTGTCGGCAAACAGCGTCGGCGCCAGGTAGTAGCCTTCGGTGTCGCAGGTCACCAAACCGCCACCGCTGACCAGCCGCGCACCTTCGCTTTGGCCGATGTCGATGTATTTGAGGTCCTGATCCAGTTGGGCCTGGGAGACTACCGGGCCGATGTCGGTACCGCTTTTCAGGGCGTGGCCGACTTTGATCGACTTCATGCGCTCGGCCATGGCCGCGACGAACTGGTCGTGAATACCGGCCGTGACTATCAGGCGGCTGGACGCGGTGCAACGCTGGCCGGTGGAGTAGAACGCGCTCTGTACCGACAGCTCGACGGCCTGCTTGAGGTCGGCGTCATCAAGGATGATTTGCGGGTTCTTGCCGCCCATTTCCAACTGCACTTTGGCCTGGCGCGACACACAGCTGACGGCGATCTGACGGCCCACACCCACGGAACCGGTGAAGCTGATGCCGTCGACTTTCGGGCTGTTGACCAGCACGTCGCCAACCACGCGACCGCTGCCCATCACCAGGTTGAACACACCGGCCGGGAAGCCGGCGCGGGAGATGATATCGGCCAGGGCCCAGGCGCAGCCCGGTACCAGTTCAGCCGGCTTGATCACCACGCAGTTGCCGTAGGCCAGGGCCGGGGCAATTTTCCACGCCGGAATGGCAATCGGGAAGTTCCACGGGGTGATCAGGCCGACCACGCCGAGGGCTTCACGGGTGACTTCAACGTTGACGCCCGGGCGTACCGAAGGCACGTAATCGCCGGACAAACGCAGGCATTCACCGGCGAAGAATTTGAAGATGTTACCGGCGCGGGTCACTTCGCCAATGGCTTCAGGCAGGGTCTTGCCCTCTTCCCGCGCCAGCAAGGTGCCGAGTTCTTCGCGGCGGGCGAGGATTTCAGTGCCGACTTTATCCAGCGAATCATGGCGAGCCTGAATGCCGGAGGTGGACCAGGCGGGGAAAGCGGCGCGTGCGGCGTCGATGGCAGCGTTGACTTGGGCTACATCAGCCTTGGCGTATTCGCCGATCGTATCGGAAAGCTCCGACGGGTTGATGTTGGCGCAATAGTCGGCACCGGCCACCCACTCGCCGTTGATGTAGTTATCAAAACGTTTGGCTTGGGACACAAATCTTCTCCTGACGCAAAAGGCCGCTGATCTCTCAGCGGCCTTGTTGATAAGTTACTGCGGACCTTGCTTGTCGATCAGCGCGGCCAGTGCTTCGTATTCTTCCGGCAGCAGGTCGGTCAGCGGGGTACGCACCGGGCCTGCGTCGTAGCCAGCGATTTTGGCGCCCGCCTTGACGATGCTCACGGCATAACCAGCCTTGCGGTTACGGATGTCGAGGTAAGGCAGGAAGAAGTTGTCGATGATCTTGCCGACAGTGGCGTGATCGTCCTGCGCAATCGCGTGGTAGAAGTCCATCGCGGTTTTCGGGATGAAGTTGAACACCGCCGAGGAGTACACCGGCACGCCCAGGGCCTTGTAGGCAGCGGCGTAAACCTCTGCAGTCGGCAGGCCGCCGAGGTAGCTGAAACGATCACCGAGGCGGCGACGAATCGACACCATCAACTCGATATCGCCCAGGCCATCCTTGTAGCCGATCAGGTTAGGGCAGCGTTCAGCCAGGCGTTCCAGCAGTGGCGCGGTCAGGCGGCAGACGTTGCGGTTGTAAACCACCACGCCAATCTTGACCGACTTGCACACGGCTTCCACGTGGGCGGCAACGCCGTCCTGGCTGGCTTCGGTGAGGTAGTGCGGCAGCAGCAGCAGGCCTTTGGCACCGAGGCGTTCGGCTTCCTGGGCGTACTCGATAGCCTGGCGAGTCGAACCGCCCACACCGGCAAGGATCGGCACGCTGGTGGCGCAGGTATCAACAGCGGTCTTCACCACTTGGGAGTATTCGCTGGCAGCCAGGGAGAAAAACTCACCGGTGCCGCCGGCAGCGAACAGCGCGGTGGCGCCGTAAGGGGCCAGCCATTCCAGACGCTTGATGTAGCCCGCCTGGTGGAAGTCACCCTGGGCATTGAAATCGGTCACCGGGAAAGACAGCAGACCGTGGGAAAGGATGGACTTCAGTTCTTGTGGATTCATTATTCGAACACCCTGGGCGAAAACTTTCTGTCGAAAGATTATTGTTGGTTTGTTGATGTCGTACGTCATCGTACAACTATAAAAAGATTCGTCAACTGCAAATCTTCAAGCTTCATGTTCAGCGCCACGTCGAAACCGGGTTTCTTGACGTAGGAGTTTTTTCCTTTATGCTCGCAATAACTGTATATACATACAGTTATCAAGGAAGATTCCTACGACATAGCAAGGAGCTAACATGTCAGGTCTTGAACTCGCCGCACCCGAAAAAAAACCGCCAACCCTGCGCTTTGAAGGCGCTGAACACACTGCCATCGGTGATGACACGCTGCTGCGTTTTGGGAAAGACGCACCGGCGATTCCCGCGCACCAGGTTGAACTGCACCTGCCCAACGGCCTGGCGTTGACCTACGGCCAAGTGATCGCCCTGGGCGGTGATTTCTACGGCATTCCCGGGCAGCCCATCAGTGATGGCGCCTCCCCCGCCGACCGCGTGCAACGTTTCAATGCTGCGTTTAATACGCTGGCCGTGCTGCCGACCTCGCGGGAGGAAGCGAGGAAGATCCTCGCGGTGATGCAAAAGGAGATCAACGCGGTCAACCAGGCCATCAACGACGGCAAGCAGCCTCACGAAGCGTACGATGCGCTGGGTGATACGTTGTCCGAAGAATGGAACCGCATCACGGGCGGTGGCAGCGCGGTGTCGGGGTTGATCCCGTTGGGTCGTTACTTGAAATTGGCGGCGGACAACGCCGACCACTTCGGTGAATGGGCATTGTCGGCGTACCTGGCCGGCCACACGGCGGCGCTGCAACAGGCGGTGGTGGCCCATCAAACCGGCACCGATCAGGCACTGGAATTGGCTTACGCCATGAACAGCTTTGCTGATCACTTTTTAACCGACCTGTTTTCCGCCGGCCACCTGCGCGTGCCGCGCAAACAATTGGCCGCCGTGGTAACGCCGGGCGAACTGGGTTCGCTGATCAGCCGCTTCATGCACGATGAAGACAGCAAGTTCGGGCTCAAGGTGCGCAATGCCATGGGTGATCAATGGCATGCCTACGGCGATAAACGCTACTTCGACAGTATCGACGCGGCCAATCGAGTGCAGGTCAAACGTGCAGTGCAGGCGTCGGCGGATGAAATCTTCGAAGCCTTCATCAGCGGCGTCGCGCCCTCCCCGGCCAGCTTCAAGGCGCCTTTGTATGTGCCGGATTTAAACGCCGCGCAGAACCCGGCGAATAACTTTTCGCCGCTGTTCAAGGTGGAGGGAGACAAGGTACTGCGGCGCAAGGAAGTGAATGACCTGAACGACAAGCACTGGACCAATGATTGGTGGGGGTGGAGTACGTACTTGCTGCTTAAGGACTACAAGCCCAACCAGCCTGCTGGCTAACCCAAGGCAACAACAATCCACTGTGGGAGCTGGCTTGCCTGCGATAGCATCACCTCAGTTTCACTGAAGCACCGAGGTGCCTGCATCGCAGGCAAGCCAGCTCCCACACTGGATCTGCGCTGTCTTCAGTTACGTTGCGCTTCTGCCTCTTCATGGGCATGGCGCAGCCGTTCACGGCTGTTGGTCAAGTGCAGGCGCATGGCCGCGCGTGCCGCGTCCGAATCCTGGCGGGCAATCGCCTCATAAATCTCTTCGTGCTCGCGGCTCAGGCGACTCATGTAGTGCTGCTGGTCATCATGGGCCAGGCGTGCCGAGTTCAAGCGGGTGCGCGGAATGATGCTGGTGCCCAAGTGAGTCATGATGTCGGTGAAGTAGCGGTTGCCGGTGGACAGCGCAATTTCCAGGTGGAACGCGAAGTCCGACGCGACGGCATCGCCGGCATGGGCAGCGCTTTCGTTCAATGCATCAAGGGCCGCGCGCATCGCAGCCAGCTGTTCATCGCTACGACGCAAGGCAGCAAGCCCGGCGGACTCCACTTCAAGGCTGATACGCAGTTCCAGAATCGCCAACACATCACGCAGCGTCACCACCGTGGCCGGGTCAATCCGGAAGCCGCTCGGGCTTGGCGTGTCCAACACAAAGGTGCCGATGCCGTGGCGGGTTTCGACCTGCCCCGCCGCCTGCAAGCGCGAGATGGCTTCACGCACCACCGTGCGGCTGACCCCATGGGCCTCCATGATCGCCGACTCGGTGGGCAGTTTGTCGCCCCGCTTGAGCTGGCCGTCGCGGATCTGCTCGGACAACACCGTGACCAATTCCTGGGCAAGGCTGCGGCGCTTGCGGGGAAGACGAGGGACAGTGTTGGCGTTTTCCATGATGAATCATCTTTCTCGGCGAACTTGAGGGGGCATCATAGCCCATGGCGGTTGTACGATCACCGTTCTGACACGACTTTCATCCATATCCAGCGCGCAAAAAAATGCCCCGGCACAGGCCGAGGCATTTTTGAGGCTTACCCGAGGGTAAAAGCCGGTTACTTCACCACTTTCAGGCTCGGCCGACCGCTTGGGCGCGGTGGCTCGGCATCGGGTGGCGGCACGTCATCACCGTCTTCGCCTTCGATCGCTTCGTCTTCCTCGAAAGGCGACTCCAGATCAAACACCATGCCCTGGCCGTTCTCCCGGGCATAAATGCCGAGGATGGCGCCAATGGGCACAAACAGCGTATGCGGCACACCGCCGAAACGCCCTTCGAAGCTCACCGCTTCGTTGTCCATGTGCAGGTGACGCACGGCACTGGGTGACACGTTCAGCACGATCTGCCCATCACTGGCAAAACCCTGCGGCACGTCAACCTTGGGAAATTCAGAGTTGACCAGCATGTGCGGGGTGCAATCGTTGTCCACAATCCACTCATAGAGCGCGCGGACCAGGTAGGGTCGACTGGACTTCATCAGCGGCTCCTTAAGCCTTAGCGCATATCGCGTTCGACACCAGACAGACTCGCCTGGAAAGCCTCACGCGCAAACTGGCGCTCCATGTAATCAAGCAACGGCTTGGCCGGCCGCGGCAGTTCAATACCCAGAATCGGCAAGCGCCAGAGTATGGGTAATAGGCAGCAATCCACCAAGCTTTGTTCCTCGCTGAGGAAAAAAGGCTTGTCGGCGAACAGCGGCGAAACACCGGTCAGGCTCTCGCGCAATTCCTTGCGCGCCACAACACGTGCCGCCTCTTTACTGCGTGAATCCAGAATCACATCCACCAGCCCGCACCAGTCACGCTGGATCCGATGGATCAGCAGGCGGCTGTTGGCACGCGCCACCGGGTACACCGGCAGCAAAGGCGGATGCGGGTAACGCTCATCCAGGTATTCCATCACCACGGTTGACTCCCACAACGCCAGGTCGCGATCGACCAGGGTGGGCAAGCTGCCGTAAGGGTTCACTTCGATCAGTTTCGGCGGATGACGACCCACCTCCACACTGATGATCTCGGCGCTGACACCCTTCTCTGCGAGCACGATGCGTACTCGGTGGGAATAGTGGTCGGCGGGGTCGGAGTAACAGGCCAACCGGTTGGTCACGCCCATGGCGGTCCTCCTCGCTTGTTGAAATTATCGAAAGCTCAAAAACGAGCGCGCCCAGAGAGCATCTCTGCAGCGTCAGGAAAACCCGACCGCTACGTGTTCAGAGATGCCGCTGGGCGCGCAAGATTAACAGCAATTGCTTACGGTTGGATCAATGCACATCCTTCCAGTATTCGCGTTTGAGCAGATAGGCGAATACAAAGAAGAAAGCCAGGTAAAGCAAGACGTACGTACCGATGCGCTGGTGCTGCAATTTGACCGGGTTGGCCGAGTAGGCCAGGAAGGTCACGAGATTTTTTACCTTCTCGTCGAACTGCTCTTCATTCAGCGTGCCGGTCTTGGGCACGATGGTCAGTTGATCGCACGCTTCATGAGTCAAAGGCGTGCCGGTCAACGGGTCATATTGCTTCTTGCCGTCTTCAACGACCTGAACCTGCTTGCATCCTACCACTTGGCGCCCCTGCAGGCCGACCAGAACGTTAGGCATACCGACGTTCGGGAAGACTTTGTTGTTCACGCCATAGGGGCGCGCAGGGTCTTCGTAGAAGGATTTCAGGTAACCGTAGAGCCAATCGGTACCGCGCACGCGCGCCACCAACGTCAGGTCGGGCGGTGCGGCACCGAACCAGGTCTTGGCGTCAGCCGGTTGCATGCCGATGGTCATGTGGTCGCCGATCTTGGCGCCGGTGAACACCGAATGGCTGAGCATCACGTCATGGGGGATGCCCAGGTCGTCTGCCACACGCTCATAGCGCTGGAACTTGGCGCTGTGGCAGCCCATGCAATAGTTGGTAAAGGTACGCAGCCCATCCTGCATGGCAGCTTTGTCGGAGACGTCGATGTCGACTTTTTCCAACTCCACGCCGTGCTCGGCGGCGAAGGACAGCAGCGGCAGGGCCGCAAGCATCAATGCTACGAATAATTTTTTCATCAGCCAGTCACCCTTTCCGGTACCGGTTTGGTCTTCTCGAGCCGGGTGTAGAACGGCATCAGAATGAAGTAGGCGAAGTACAGGAAGGTGCAAACCTGCGACAACAACGTACGCTCAGGGGTCGGCGCCAGTACGCCCAGCACGCCCAGGATCACGAACGAAATGCAGAACACCCACAGCCAGATCTTGCTCAGCCAGCCTTTGTAGCGCATGGACTTGACCGGGCTGCGGTCGAGCCAGGGCAGCACAAACAGCACCGCAATCGCTGCGCCCATGGCAATCACGCCCATGAGCTTGTCGGGGATCGCCCGCAAGATCGCGTAGAACGGCGTGAAGTACCAGACCGGGGCAATGTGCTCGGGCGTCTTGAAGGCGTTGGCCTGTTCGAAGTTAGGCTTCTCCAGGAAGTACCCGCCCATCTCCGGGAAAAAGAACACGATCGAGCAGAACACAAACAAGAACACGACCACGCCGACGATATCTTTGACGGTGTAGTACGGGTGGAACGGAATGCCATCGAGCGGGATGCCGTTCTCGTCCTTGTGCTTCTTGATATCCACGCCATCCGGGTTGTTCGAACCCACTTCGTGCAGTGCCAGAATGTGCAGCACCACCAGGCCCAGAATCACGATGGGCAAGGCCACCACGTGCAAGGCGAAGAAGCGGTTCAGGGTGATGCCGGAGATCAGGTAGTCACCACGAATCCACTGGGTCAGGTCGTTGCCGATCACCGGGATCGCGCCAAACAGCGAGATGATCACCTGGGCGCCCCAGTACGACATCTGGCCCCACGGCAGCAGGTAACCCATGAAGGCTTCGGCCATCAGCGCCAGGTAGATCAGCATGCCGAACACCCACACCAACTCGCGCGGCTTCTGGTACGAACCGTAGAGCAGGCCACGGAACATGTGCATGTAGACGACGATAAAGAACGCCGACGCGCCGGTGGAGTGCAGCAGGCGCAGGATCGAGCCGTACTCGACGTCACGCATGATGTATTCGACGGAGGCGAACGCTTCTTCCGCCGACGGCGTGTAACTCATCGTCAGCCAGACACCGGTGACGATCTGGTTGACCAGCACCAGCAGGGCCAGCGAGCCAAAGAAGTAGAAGAAGTTGAAGTTTTTGGGCGCGTAATATTTGCTGAGGTGGTCTTCCCACATTTTGGTAGCGGGGAAACGCGCATCCACCCAATCCATGAACTTGCTCATCAGGCTTTCTCCCCCTCGTTTACGCCAATGACAATGACATCGTCAGTCTCGTAGTGGTGTGGCGGAACTGGCAGGTTCAAGGGTGCGGGTTGCGACTTGTAGACGCGGCCTGCGAGGTCGTAGTGAGAACCGTGGCAAGGGCAGAAATAACCACCGACCCAGTCCTTGCCAAGGTCTGCTGGAGCAACTTCCGGGCGGAAGGTAGGCGAGCAACCCAAGTGGGTGCAGATACCGATCAGCAGCAGAATCTCTGGCTTGATCGAACGAACTTCCTTGTCGACGTAAGCGGGTTGGTCGGAATTCTTTGAATCGGGGTCAGACAGTTGCCCCTCGATTTTCTTCAGATTCCCCAGGATTTCCTCGGTACGACGAACGATGAATACGGGCTGACCGCGCCACTCAGCAATCATTTGCTGGCCTGGGTCGATCTTGCTGACATTCACCTTCACCGGTGCGCCTGCGGCTTTCGCCTTGGCACTGGGAAACCATGACCCCACGAACGGGACCGCAGCCCCCACCGCTCCTGCAGCACCCACCACGGATGTGGCTGCTACCAAGAAGCGACGCCGGCCTGCATTCACGCCGTCAT
>NZ_JAFCTN010000009.1:293-148720 GCF_049896045.1 Pseudomonas sp. PWP3-1b2 | reverse complement strand
TGCCGAGTGGTGGGGCGAAGACCTTTTGGTTACTTTTGGGGCGTTTGCCAAAAGTGACCCGCTGTAAGAGCGGAACCGATATCAGCAGCTACCGCAGCAATGGATATGTACACCGAGCCAGCTCCCACAATCAGAACTGCGACTGCCGCGGAAGCCGCTGCGACAATTCGTCGAGCAGCTTCTGCTCACGCTTATCCTCAAGCGCCCGCGCCTCGTCGATGTAACGCTGCACCAACTTGCGCAACCCCTCAACCCGGGCAAACGCCGCTTGCCAGCTTTCCCGCGCCTTATCGAGATTATTCTGATGCCAGGCCAAACTCTGACGCTGCTGGCCGACAGCGGTCTCCAGCTGATTGAGAAACCCCTGATACCCCATCAACCATTGCCCCGACACGCCCTTGCTGCCCCGCTCAATCCACTGCTGCTGGTACTCACCCCGAAAGCGCTCAAGGTCGCCCAGCTTGCTCTCTGCCAAACGCACCTGCCCCTGAAAATACCCCAGGCGTTGCACAGCCGCTTTCTCGGCCTTTTCAGCCATGTCCACCACCGGCGCCAAGCGCGAAGAACGCGTACTGGCCATGACTTAACCGCCCGGCGCCGGAGCGAAGATCGAACCCAGGTGCGCTTCACTTTCACCCATGCTGATCTTGTCGTTAAGGCCCTGGCGCAAGTAAGACACCAGCTGCGGCTGCAGGGCAATCGCCAAGTCAGTCTCGCGATCACCACCGGCCACATAAGCACCGACGCTGATCAAATCGCGACTCTGCTGATAACGTGACCACAATTGTTTGAAGTGTTGCGCACGGGCCATGTGCTCAGGCGTGACCACCGCCGGCATCACCCGGCTGATCGAGGCTTCAATGTCGATGGCCGGGTAGTGCCCTTCTTCGGCCAAGCGCCGCGACAACACAATGTGCCCATCGAGCACGCCCCGCGCCGAGTCGGCAATCGGGTCTTGCTGGTCATCGCCTTCAGACAGCACGGTGTAGAACGCGGTGATCGAGCCACCGCCGGCCTCGGCATTACCGGCGCGCTCAACCAATTTGGGCAGCTTGGCAAACACCGACGGCGGGTAGCCTTTGGTGGCAGGCGGCTCGCCGATGGCCAGGGCAATCTCCCGCTGGGCCTGGGCGAAACGTGTGAGTGAATCCATCAGCAACAGGACGTTTTTGCCCTTGTCGCGAAAATATTCGGCGATGCGTGTGCAGTACATGGCGGCGCGCAAACGCATCAACGGCGCATCATCGGCTGGGGACGCGACCACCACCGAGCGCTTGAGGCCTTCTTCACCAAGGCTGTGCTCAATGAACTCCTTCACCTCACGGCCCCGCTCACCAATCAGCCCGACCACAATAATGTCGGCCTCGGTAAAGCGCGTCATCATGCCCAGCAGCACCGATTTACCCACGCCAGTACCGGCGAACAGGCCCAGACGCTGGCCGCGACCGACCGTCAATAAACCGTTGATGCTGCGAATGCCCACGTCCAGCGGTACGCTGATCGGGTTGCGGTTGAGCGGGTTGATGGTCGGGCCGTCCATCGGTACCCAGTCTTCGGCTTTCATGCTGCCTTTGCCGTCGAGGGGGCGGCCGGCGCCGTCGAGCACGCGGCCAAGCATGCTCATGCCCATGGGCAGGCGGCCGGTATCGGCCAGCGGCACCACGCGGGCGCCGGGTGCGATGCCCGCCAGGCCGCCCACAGGCATCAGGAAAATCTTGTTGCCGGAAAAGCCCATCACCTCGGCTTCGACTTGCACCGGGTGGTAGCTGTCGTCGTTGATCACCATGCAACGGCTGCCCATGGCGGCGCGCAGGCCCTCGGCTTCGAGGGTCAGGCCGACCATGCGCAGCAGGCGCCCTTCGAGGATCGGCTGGCCGGGCAACTCGACGGCCTCGGCGTAACTGCCCAGGCGCTTGGCGAAGCTGGTGCGATCAAGGCGCATCGGGGGCGTCCAGGTCAACGCTCAGGTCAGGCTCGGCCGGGTTCAGGGCTTGCTCATGTTGTTGATCGAGCAGCTTGGCCATGATCTGGCTGATGCGGGTTTCCACCGTGGCATCGATGCGGCTGTGTTCGGTTTCGACGCGGCAACCGCCGGGCAGCAATGCAGCGTCTTCGACGATGCGCCAGGTTTCTTCATGGCGCTCGCGCAGGGCTTTGACCTGTTCGAAATCCTGGGGGTTGATGTACAGCCGCACATTGCCGACGCCCAGGGGCAGCAGCTTGAGGGCTTCACGCATCACGCTTTCGATATGGCTGGAGTCCAGCACCAGTTCGCGCTGAATGACTTGGCGCGTGATGTGCTCGACCAGGCCAACCATGGCCTTTTCGATCTGCGAGTCTTGCTCGGCAATCGGCTCGAACAGCACGCTCATCAGGCGTTCCAGGCTGACGAGCTTGGCGCTCAGCGCCACTTCGGCTTCCTGTCGGACCTTGAGCGTGGTGCTGCGAAAACCGTCTTTTTCACCCGCCGCGAAGCCCTCGTTGTAGGCCTCCTGGCGGATGGCTTCCAATTCTTCGAGGGTCAGTGGCTGGACTTCGTCCAGCGGCACTTCTTCCATTTGCGCAGGCGGTTCTTCGACCGGTTCAGGCTCGGGTTCCGGCTGGTGCGGGTCGAAGCTGGGCAACGACCAAATGTCGAACCCGCCGACATCCCGCGCGCGAATCAGATCGCTGGGTGCCTCATCTTTGTTCGACATGGGGCGCGCCTTAGATCATTTCTTCGCCGCCCTTCCCGCCGAGAACGATTTCTCCGGCTTCGGCCATACGGCGGGCAATCGTGAGGATTTCCTTCTGAGCGGTTTCCACGTCGCTGACGCGTACCGGGCCCTTGGCTTCCAGGTCGTCGCGCAACAGTTCGGAAGCACGCTTGGACATGTTCTTGAAGATCTTTTCTTTGACGTTTTCGTCCGAGCCTTTGAGGGCCAGCACCAACACGTCGGAGGACACTTCGCGCAACAGCGCCTGAATGCCACGGTCGTCGACATCGGAGAGGTTGTTGAAGACGAACATAAGGTCTTCGATCTGGCCGGACAGGGTGTCGTCGATCTCGCGGATCGAGTCCATCAACTGGCCTTCGACCGAGCTGTCGAGGAAGTTCATGATGTCGGCCGCGCGCTTGATGCCGCCCAGGGTGGTGCGCGAGGCGTTCGAGTTGCCCGAGAACTGCTTCTCGAGAATCGTATTGAGTTCTTTCAGGGCCGCCGGTTGCACGGTGTTCAGCGACGACACGCGCAGGATGATGTCCAGACGCACTTTATGGTCAAAGTGGCCGAGCACTTCACCGGCCTGGTCCGGGTCCAGATACGCCACCACGATCGCCTGGATCTGCGGGTGCTCGTAGCGGATCACGTCGGCAACGGCGCGCGGTTCCATCCATTTCAGGCTGTCGAGGCCGCTGGTGTTGCCGCCCAGCAGGATGCGGTCGATCAGGCCGTTGGCTTTGTCTTCGCCCAGGGCCGAGGTGAGCATCTTGCGAATATAGCTGTCGGAGCCGACGCCGAGGCTGGTCTGGTCGCCGACGATCTCGACGAACTCGCTCATCACCTGCTCGACTTGCTCGCGGTGCACATTGCGCATCTGCGCCATGGCCACGCCGACGCGCTGGACCTCTTTGGGGCCCATGTGGCGCAGCACTTGGGCGGCGTCGGTTTCTCCAAGGGACAACAACAGCACGGCGGCTTTGTCGACCCGGGAGAGTTTGGCAACAGCGGCTCGATTATCACTCATCTGCGTTGATCCACTCTTTCACGACCTGGGCCACACGGCCCGGGTCTTCTGCCACCAGACTTTTGATTGCGTTCAACTGAGCGTCGTAACCTTCGCTCGGGCTTGGCAACAGGATGCTTTGCGGGCCGCCGAGGCTGACGCGGTCGTTGGCCAGTTCGCCATCCAGGCCGCCCATGCCACCCAACTCGACGTCGCCACCGGCCAGTGCCAGCTGTTTTTTGCCATGACCGGTGATGTTGTTGAGCACCGGGCGCAACACACCGAACACCAGCACCAGGATGAACAACACACCCAGCACTTGCTTGACGATGTCCCAGAACCACGGCTGCGTGTAGAACGCCGGGTCGGCGACCACTTCACCGCGCTCGGCGGAGAACGGCATGTTGATTACGCTGACGCTGTCGCCACGGCTGGCGTCAAAACCGACGGCGTCCTGCACCAGGCGAGTGAAGCGCGCCAATTCGTCGGCGCTCCACGGCGCACGGGTGACGGCGCCGTCTGCGGCGTTGACCTTGACCTGGTCATCGACCACCACCGACACCGACAGGCGATTGATTTTGCCCTGCTGCTGTTTGGTGTGGCTGATGGAGCGGTCAAGTTCGAAGTTCTTGGTGGACTGGTTACGCTTGTCCGCCGGGTATGGCGCGAGCATCGGCTGGCCGGTGGCCGGGTCCATGATCTGCTGGCCGTTGGCGTCCAACAATGGCTGGCCTGCGGCAATTGCGCCAGCGCTGGCAGCTGCGCCACCGGTGGTTTGCGGGGCCGAGGCCGGCGCGGGCGGCTGGTTGCTCAGGGCACCCGGCACACCTTGCGGGCCACTGCTGGCGGTGCGTTGTTCGCTGGTGGACTGCTCGCTGCGCAGCGCGGGCTGGTCGGGGTTGAACTGCTCGGAGGTCGACTCAACGGCGCTGAAGTCAACGTCGGCGGACACTTCAGCCTTGTAGCGGTCATTGCCCAGCACCGGTTGCAGGATGTTGTGCACGCGCTGGGTCAGCATGCTTTCCATGCGACGGCTGTAGTCGAACTGCTTGCCGGCCTGGGTCAGCGCGGAGTTTTCCGCCATGTCGGACAGCAGGTTGCCCTTCTGGTCGACCACGGTGATTTGCGACTTGCTCAATTCGGGAACGCTGGTGGCCACCAGGTTGATGATCGCCAATACCTGGCCAGGCTCCAGGGAGCGGCCGGAAAACAGTTCAACCAACACCGACGCGCTTGGCTTGCGTTCATCGCGCACGAACACCGAGCTTTTCGGAATCGCCAGGTGCACACGGGCGCCCTTGACGTTGTTCAAGCTGGAGATGGTGCGCGCGAGTTCGCCTTCAAGGCCACGGCGGTAGCGCGTGGCTTCCATGAACTGGCTGGTGCCCAGGCCCTGGTCCTTGTCGAGAATTTCAAAACCGATATTGCTGTCGGACGGCGTTACGCCAGCCGCGGCGAGCTTCATGCGCGCACGGGCCACGTCATCGGCCTTGACCAGCAAGGCGCCGGAATTGGGCTCGACGGTGTAAGCGATGTCGGCGGCGGCCAGGGTTTCCATGATTTGCTTGGAATCCATGCCGGCCAGGCTACCGTACAGCGGGCGGTAATCAGGTTGCTGCGACCACAACACCACGGCAAAACCAATCGCCACGCTGGCAGCCAGGCCGACCATCAGGCCCACCTGACGCAACATGGTCATTTCGGAAAGGTTTTCCAGGAACGACAGGCCAAACAGCGGCGGCTTGCCGGCTGCCTTGGCGGGTACGTTGTCCACGACTGCTTCTGCCATGACTTAAATCTCGTCCTTAAACCGGCATCTGCATGATGTCTTGATAAGCCTGAACCAGCTTGTTACGCACTTGGGTCAGAGCCTGGAAGGAAACGCTGGCCTTTTGCGAGGCGACCATCACATCGGTGAGGTCCACGCCGCTTTTACCGATCTCGAAGGCGGTGGCCAACTGACTCGAGGCTTGCTGGGTATCACTGACTTTGTTGATTGCCTGACCGAGCATGTCGGCAAAACTGCTTTGGCCCAATTCCGGCGCTTGCGCGACGGATTTCGGTTGAGCCATGGCATCCATTTGCATGGAGCGCATATCCAACATCAACCGATTGAACTCAATACCCTGGCTCATGACCTTCTCTCTCCGACGACCCGCAATTTTTTGACACTACGCAGCGGTTACTGGGGGTAGTAGCAACAAGGGTGCCAGCTCCGTGGCGACTGGTAAGAAAAGGCGACAAACCCTGTCGGCCCACGCTTTTTCAGGTGGCGAAAAGGTAGGCTTCCACGTCCATTCCGGCGTCGCGCATCTGCGCCAGCTTGTAGCGCAAGGTGCGCGGGCTGATGCCAAGGCGCTCGGCCGCTTCTTTGCGGCGGCCGCGTTCGGAGCGCAGGGTGTCGATGATCATCTGGAATTCACGGCGACGCAGGTCGTCGCCCAAGGCACCGCCAGACTCGGTGTCGGCCACCGCCACAGGTGCCGGCGCCAGGCTGGGCAACGGCGCAAGGCCATTGGCCATGGGCAGGCAGAAATCCTGGGGCTGGATCAGGCCGCCCTGCTGCAAAATCAGCGCGCGCTGGATGGCATTGTCCAACTCTCGCACGTTGCCGGGCCACGGGTAGCCTATGAGGCAGGCCTCGGCGTCGGCGGACAGGCGCGCCTGGGCGTGCTTCATTTTTTTGACGTGGTTGTTCAGCAGGCGCTCGGCCAGCGGCAGGATGTCTGCCGTGCGTTCACGCAGCGGGCGCCAGGCCAGCGGGAATACCGACAGCCGGTAGAACAGATCTTCACGGAAGCGCCCCGCCGCCACTTCGCCCGCCAGGTCGCGGTTGGTAGTAGCGACCACGCGGATGTCCAGCTGGATTGGCTTGCGTGCGCCAACCCGCTCGACTTCGCGCTCCTGCAGCACGCGCAGCAACTTGGCTTGCAGGCCGAGGGGCATTTCAGAGATTTCGTCGAGCAGAATGGTGCCACCGTCGGCCTGTTCGAACTTGCCGGCCTGGGCCGCGATGGCGCCGGTGAACGAACCCTTTTCATGCCCGAACAAGGTGGCCTCGAGCATGTTGTCGGGAATGGCCGCGCAGTTGATCGCGATGAACGGTTGCTTGGCGCGGCTGGATTGCTGGTGGATATACCGCGCCAGCACTTCCTTGCCGGTGCCGGACTCGCCGGAGATCAACACCGTGGAATCACTGCGCGCCACCCGGGCTGCCAGCTCCAGCAGCTGGGCGCTGGCCGGCTCGAAGGCAATCGGGCCTTCACCGTCGGTCGCCGGGAGCACACCGAGGGCATGCCGGGCGACCAGTTCGATCAAGGCTTTGGGCTCAAAGGGTTTGACCAGGTAATCTGCAGCGCCCTGGCGCATGGCGTCCACCGCCCGCTCCACAGCGCCATGCGCCGTCATCAGCAACACCGGCAGTTGTGGCTGACGCGCACGCAGCAGGCCGAGCAACTGATGGCCGTCCATGCCGGGCATGTTCACGTCGCTGACCACCAGGCTGAAAGGCTCTTTCTCAACTGCCTCCAAGGCTTCCTCGGCCGAACCGACCGCCCGGTAGTCATGGCCCGCCAACAGCAGCGTGTCAGCCAATGCTTCACGCAGGGCGCGATCGTCTTCAACCAGTAAAACCTTGATAGCCATAATCCTTTTACTCCGCGCTTGCCGCGCCTGAAAACAGCGGCAAGGTCATCAATGCACACGTGCCACGACCCAACCGGGAGCGCAGTTGCAATTCTCCCTGATGGGCACGCGCCACTGCCTTGACCACGGTCAGGCCCAGGCCTGTGCCGTTGGTTTTGGTGGTAAAAAAGGGTTCGCCGAGGCGCCGCAGCACCACCGGGTCGATGCCGCTGCCACTGTCGCTGATGCACAGGCGCAGGGTTTGCTCGCGGGTATAGAGGTGCACTTTGAGGCGCGCGCCCGGGCCGCTGGCCTGGGTGGCGTTTTCAATCAGGTTGAGCAAGGCGCCGACCAGCGTGTCGCGGTTGCACAGCAACTCGCCGAGGTGGCTGTCGCACTGCCAGCGCACGTGCGCTTCCTGGACATGGGTGGCGGCGGCCGCTTGCAGGGACTGCATCAGTGCCGAGGGCGTGATGCGGTCGGTGAGGGGCAATTCGCCGCGGGCAAACACCAGCATGTCGCGCACCTGGTGCTCCAGTTCATGCAAGCGCTCCTTGAGACGGCCAGCAAAACGTTGGTGGGTCGTGGCGGGCAATTGCTCATCAGTCAAATGACTGGCGTAGATCAACGCGGCCGACAGCGGCGTGCGGATCTGATGCGCCAAAGAAGCGACCATACGCCCCAGCGACGACAAGCGCTCATGGCGCGCCAGTTGGTCTTGCAGGTGACGGGTTTCAGTCAGGTCGTTGAGCAGCACCAGTTGGCCTGGCTCAGCGTCCAGGGAACGGGTGGCGATAGACAGGCGGCGCCCATCCTTCAGGGAAATTTCGTGGCCGTCGTCTTCACGCGGCGCAAAGCAGCGGGTGATGACTTCACGCCACAGCTCGCCTTCCAGCGGCAGGCCGAGCATGTCGACAGCGGCCGGGTTGGCTTCGCGCACGCGGCCTTGATCGTCGATGACGATCACGCCGCCGGGCAGCAGCGACAGCAGGTTTTGCAGGCGGTTAGCCAGGCGCTCTTTCTCGGCCAGTTCTTCCATGCGTTGGGCACTGACCACGGCCAGCTCGCCTTTGAGCTCGGAAACCCGAGCCTCCAGCAAACCGTAGGAGTCAGTCAATTGGCTCGACATCTGGCTGAACAGCGAAAAGGCCTGTTCAAGGCCCTGTCGGCTTTGCTGCTCTACAGAGGGGAGTAGCCCCGCCAGATCGGGGGCCGAAGAATGTTGGGCGGCGTGGGGCATCATGCTCTCTCGCTTGGCTGACCGTCAGTTAAACGGAACGTTGCGAGGGCTGTAGCAATACCCGTGCCGAAAAAAAACTACTGAAATTTCAGTAGTTTAAAAAACAGGCGTCAATCATCTGCCTGTTCATCACCTTCTCGACGGCTCATACCGTACTTGCGCATCTTCTCCACCAGGGTGGTTCGACGGATGCGCAGGCGCTCGGCGGCGCGTGCGACGATGCCGTTGGCGTCGTCCAACGCTTGCTGGATCAGCCCCTGTTCGAGGTTGCCCAGGTAGTCTTTCAGGTCCAGGCCTTCGGGTGGCAACATGGCGGTGGAGCCGAAGTCCGGCGTGTGGCCGTTGATCGCCACGCGCTCTTCCATGTCGCTGCGCAGGCTGTCGACCAGTTGCTCGTCTTCGTCGTCGACGTAGCGGAATTTCTTCGGCAACTCGACCACGCCGATCACACCGTAGGGGTGCATGATCGCCATGCGCTCCACCAGGTTGGCCAGCTCGCGGACGTTGCCCGGCCAGCCGTGGCGGCACAGGGACATGATTGCAGCGGAGTTGAAGCGAATCGAGCCGCGTTTTTCGTGCTCCATGCGCGAGATCAGCTCGTTCATCAGCAACGGGATGTCTTCCACGCGCTCACGCAACGGGGCCATCTCGATCGGGAATACGTTGAGGCGGTAGTACAAGTCTTCGCGGAAGCTGCCGACCTCGATCATGCTTTCGAGGTTCTTGTGGGTCGCCGCGATGATGCGCACGTCGACGCTCTGGGTTTTGTTGCTGCCCACGCGCTCAAATGTGCGCTCTTGCAGAACCCGCAGCAGCTTGACCTGCATCGGCAGCGGCATGTCGCCGATTTCGTCGAGGAACAGGGTACCGCCATTGGCCAGCTCGAAACGCCCGGCACGGCTGGTGATCGCGCCGGTGAAGGCGCCCTTCTCGTGGCCGAACAGTTCGCTTTCCAGCAGCTCTGCCGGGATCGCCCCGCAGTTGACCGGCACGAATGGCCCGTCGCGGCGCTTGGAGTGATAGTGCAGGTTGCGCGCGACCACTTCCTTGCCGGTGCCGGACTCGCCGAGGATCAGCACGCTGGCGTCGGTGTCAGCCACTTGCTGCATCATCTGGCGCACGTGCTGGATCGCACGGCTGGTGCCGACAAGGCTGCGGAACAGGTTGGGTTCGCGGTGACGCCCACGCTCGCGGGCCTGGTCGTACATCTCGCGGTACACCTGGGCACGGTGCAGGGAATCAAGCAGTTTGCTGTAGCTGGGCGGCATTTCCAGGTTGGAAAGTACGCGGCGGCGCTGGTCTTCAGGCAGGTCGACGGAAGAAATATCGCCCATCAGCAACACGGGAAGGAACTCATCCCATGTCGAGAGTGTCTTTAACAGGCCTAAAACTGCACCTGGAGCACTCACCGTCCCGATCAGTACGCAGATGACTTCACGGCTTGACGACAAAGAGCTGACCGCCTGCTGCCAATCATGGCTACCGCAGGGTAAATTTTCTTCACCGAGAAAATTTAAAATCACCGCCAAATCGCGGCGACGGACGCTATCGTCATCAATCAGCAGAATTTTGGTTTCACGCCACATGCAATAGCAACTTCCCTAGTTAACTCACATACCCTGGAGCCGAGGGCAATCTAGAAGGTCGTAGGCATTTTCTGCGTTACAACCGTCTGAAATCTGAAAACAACACTAGTTAAGTCAAAAAATCGCGCGCAGTCAAATTTATGACGCGCGTGAGGATTAACTGAGCCCGTTCAGCCGAACAGATGGTAAACCTTCGACGCACTTTGCGCGCGATTGATCTGCGACATCTCTTCGAAAATCGCCTGGCGCTCGCCGGTCGTTACCTCCAGCAACTGCTGATACACCGCCAACAAACTCTGCAGTTTCTCGCGCAGCGCGTCCTCGTCCACCGGCGCGTTGTTCAGCGCCTCATCGATCACGGCGCGGCAGCCCAGATCCAGTTCGCCAATGGCGTCCCAGTTACGTTCAGCCAATGCGTCGACCAAGGCGTCGCGGGTCTCGTCAATACGTTGCAGGGCGTGGCTCATGACATCATCCTCAGGCCGCAGGGCCTACAGTGTTGCAATACCGTCCCAGCCTTCCTTGAGCGTAATCATCAGGCCGGCTACTTCGTCGATCATGGTGACATCGCTCTTGCTGTTGGCTTCCAGCAGGCGCGTGGTCATGTAGGCATACAGATTGTCGAGTTGCTGCAAAGCGGCCGGGTCTTCGGTTTTTTCCGGGTTCAGGCCGTCTCGCAAACCGATCAGGATGTCGATCGCCTTGCCCAGCAGCAGGCCTTTTTGCGCAATATCACCACGAGCCATGGCGCCCTTGGCCTGAGCCATGCGATCCAGCGCGCCTTCCATCAGCATCTGCACCAGACGGTGTGGGCTGGCTTCGGAGATCTGGGCATGGGAATTGACCTTCTGGTATTGGCGAAGGGCTCTCATGGGATTCATGTTTCTACCTCGTGACAGGCGACAGCTAAATAGGATGGGCTCTGACTAATATGTCGACTGGGTCGCAAAAAACTTTAACCCGGTGATCTGGCGAAGGTCACGCCCGGCAAAGGCATTCACCTCGCCGGACGGCCTCATTGAGGATCAACTGGTCTTCGGGTTGTTCAGCGCGTCGAGCGTGGTCATGACACTTGAGCGTTGCGCGGTGAGCTGCGCCACCAGGTTGTTCATGGTCGTGTACTTGTTGGTCAGGCTTATCTTCAAGGCTGCCATGCGCGCAGTCAGAGTGTCCTGCTGGGTTTGCAGGTCCTTGATCGTATCGGACAGGGTCGACGACCGCGTGGCGAGCACGCCGGTACCGCTCAGCGCATAGCTGTCGGTTGCGGATTTCATGCGTGCCAGCAGGCCTTTGTCGCCGTTGAAAATACCGCCGATGTCGGTCGGGTTGGTCGCAATCGCCGCACTGAACAGCTTGTCGTCAAGACTCAGCTTGCCGGTATTCTGGTCTGTGTTCACACCAAACTGCGCCAGCGACTTCAAGGACCCGGTACCCGCCATTGCGTTCAGCTCGGCACGGATGGCCGACTGCAAGGTACGCATGGTGGCATCGCCCGTCAGCGCCGAAGACGTGGTGGTGCCATCGGGGTTGGTGGTCACCTTGGTCTCGGCGCCAATCGCTGTGATCAGTGCGTTATAGGTGTCGACAAAGCCTTTGACCGAACTTTTGAGCGTGTCGGTGCTGCGTGCAACGGTGATGGTCGACGATGAGCGCAGTACGCCACTGGAGTTCGCATCGGTCACCCCCGCCGGCCATGGCGACACAGCGGTCAACTTGAGACTCACGCCACTGATTGCGTCGGTCAGGGTGTTGCTCTTGGACTCCTGGGGAGTGCCGTCAATGGTGTACTTCGCATTCTGCGGTGGGCCGCCCACTAATGACGTTCCAGCTTCCAGCCCGGAGTTACCACCTACCGTAATGTCAGTGCCGACACCGGTGTTGGTCGATGTCAAAACCATCCGCGAACCGGTGGCGTCAGTCAGGATGTTGGCACTGAGGCCGGAACTGGTGAGCTGCGCGTTGATCGAGTCACGCACTTGCTGCAACGTCGCGCCTGGCGGCACGCTGACGGCATAGCTCTGGCCCGACTGGGAAATCGTCAGCGAAGTTGCCGAAGCACTGGAGTTGACGACTGTCGATGCGCCGCCGGCATAGGTTTTCGTAGCGATCTTGGAGGCGGTTGCCAACTGGTTTACGACCAACTGGTAGCTGCCGGCCGACGCATTGGCGCCCAGGGTCACGGTAGACACGTTGGCGTCTGAAGTTGTTGCTGTCAGGCCGCCGATACTGGCGTCCTTGGACATGTTATCCATGGCACCGCGGAATGCATCCAGTGCCGCTTGAATCTTGCCGATCGATGACAGCTGGGCGGTCGAGGTCGTCGACTGCTTGTTGATCTGCGATTGCTTCGGCGCCTGTTCCGCGTTCACCAAGGCCGTCACGATAGACTGGGTATCAATGCCCGTTACCGGGCCGCTGATGGATATATCACCCATGATGTTTTCTCCTGATCCGGGGCTGGCGCTTTCTTGACGGACGACGCCTCAAGCAGCTTCAGCAACAATATTCATGCCAGCTCACACTTTAGCGTCAAACAACACGCTGCTGGCGTCGTGCAAACTTTGGGCGAGTTTCAAGGCTGTTTCCGAGGGAATCTGACGAATCACCTCGCCACTGTCGGTCGCAATGACCTTGACGACCACCTGATGGGTGGAGTCATCAATGGAAAAGTCCAGGTTGCGCTGGGCAGCCTGGACGAATTTGCGAATATCCGTCACCGCCTGTTCAAGGTCAGACGGTTTCGAATCTTGCCTGGTTTGAGCCGCGACAGGTACAGGATCTACCCTGGCTTTCTGCGGATCACTGCTCACAGGGGCAGGAACGCTCTGCGGCGCCGCTGCTGGATAAGACAGGTTCAGCTTTACACTCATGTCCATGTCCAATCTCCTCATCACGCAAAAGACAAAAGGGCACGTAAACGCGCCCTTCCGTCATTCATCTACCGTTAGCTATTACTGAAGCAGCTTCAGTACAGCGGATGGCAGTTGGTTGGCCTGGGACAGGATCGCAGTGGAAGCCTGTTGCAGGGTTTGTTGCTTGGTCAACTGAGCAGTTTCAGCGGCGTAGTCAACGTCCTGGATCTGACCGCGAGCGGCGCTGGAGTTGTCGGAGATGCTCTGCAGGTTGGCAACGGTGTTGTCGAAACGGTTTTGTACAGCACCGAGGCCTGCACGCTGGGAGTCGATGTCGGAGATCGCTTGAGTGATCACGTCGATCGAGTTCTGTGCGTTGGCAGCAGTGGTGATGTCAGTGTTGTTGACGGTGGTTTTGGTGGAGTTGGCAGCAGTACCGGTTGCTGCGAACAGGCCAGTCACACCGGCGCCGCTCAGGGAGTAGCTGCTGGAGGAGTTCAGGGCAACTGCACCTGTAGCGATGATCGCGGTGTTAGCCAGAGCAACGGCAGTACCAGCAGTACCGGCACCGTCCAGGGTCGCAACCTTGATACCGGCAACAGCACCGGCGTCGCCAGCGTTGAAGGTCAGGTTTTCACCGGTGTCAGACTTGACCGACAGCGCTTGAGTGGTCGAATCGTAGTTAACGCTGATGCCCAGCTTGGCAGCGTTGGACTTCAGTTGGTCAGCCAGGTCTGAAGTGCTGGTTACGCCAGTGAACTGGACCGCAGTACCGCTGCCGACTTTCAGGGTGAAGTTGGCGCTGGCAGGGGTTGCACCAGCGATCGCAGCGGAGTCAACGGTGAACTGTGCAGTGGTGCTGGCAGTAGCAGCCAGGCCGCCGACAGCGCCGTTCATCTGAGCAGCGATCTGCTTGGCGGAAGCACCGGCAGCGATGGTCAGGTTGGTGGACTGGCCGCCACCGGTAACAGCGATCGCGCCGCCGGCAACGCCGGTCGCGCTTGGAGCAACGCCTTGGCTCTTCAGCTGCTGCGAACCAATGTTGTTGGCTGCAACGTTACCGATGCTCATGTCGATGGTCTGGTTGGCGTTGGCGCCGACCTGGAACGAGGTAGTACCGAAAGAACCGTCCAGCAGGTTCTTGCCACCGAAAGTAGTGGTGGTAGCGATACGGGTCAATTCAGCGGTCAGAGCTGCGTATTGAGCCTGGTTCGACTTACGGTCTTCAGCGCTTGGCGAGCCGTTGGCGGATTGCAGAGCCAGGGTACGCATGCTTTGCAGGATGTTGGTGGACTGCTGCATTGCGCCTTCAGCGGTCTGAGCAATCGAGCTGCCGTCGTTGGCGTTTTTGATTGCAACGCCCAGGCCGTTGATTTGGCTGGTCAGACGGTTGGAGATTTGCAGGCCGGCCGCATCGTCTTTGGCGCTGTTGATACGCAGACCGGAGGACAGACGCTGCATGGAAGTTTGCAGGGCGCCGGAAGCCTTGTTCAGGTTGTTCTGAACGTTCAACGAAGCAAGGTTGGTGTTTACTGTTAAAGCCATGACGAAATCCTCGTGGGTTGTTTACTGCGGCTTCCGGCCCTGGCAACCGCCGGGTGTGGCCTAGAGAACCTTCGTAATAGTTATCGTCGTATATGCCGGTTGCTTGAGGACTTTTTTGGTTTTTTTTACTGGCAACGCGCCATCCTTTGTAATTCAAGCGTTTACGGCAGCCCAACCCCCCGCGAATGCTGGATTTTCTGGCGTCAAATAAAAAACGCCCAGGCTTTTTCAAGCCTGGGCGTTTTTTTGTGCAGCGGGTTTAAAGCATCAAGGGCGATGCAGAATCGCCGAACCCCACGACAGACCCACGCCAAAACCACTGATAGCCACACGCTTCCAGGTGGAGTCGAGCATGTGCTTTTCCAGCAGCAGCGGAATGCTCGATGACACGGTATTGCCGGTCTCGACCATGTCCTTGATGAATTTCTCCACCGGAGCGTCTTCGAAGCGCCGCGCCACCGCGTCGACAATCGCCGCACTGCCCTGGTGAATGCAGAACGCGTCGATTTCGTCGGCCTTGAGCGCCGATTCATTGAGCAGCTCGTGCAAATGCGCCGGCACTTTGAGCAAGGCAAAGTTGAACACCTGGCGGCCGTTCATGAAGAACACCCCGTCGCTGACCTTCAAGTGCGGCGCGCCAGAGCCGTCGGTGCCGAACTTCGACTTGCCGAGCTGCCACGGAGCATCCTCACCCATCCAGGTAGCCGTGGCGGCATCGCCAAAGAGCATGGTGGTGTTGCGGTCTTCCGGGTCGACAATTTTGGAATACGGGTCGGCAGTCACCAGCAGGCCGTTTTTCAGGCCGGTGGCTTCCATGAAGCCTTTCATCGCGTAGATGCCGTAAACGTAGCCGGAGCAGCCCAGGGAGATATCGAACGCGGCAACATGGGTCGGCAGGCCCAGCTTGTCCTGGACGATGGCGGCCGTGTGCGGCAAGCCCTCTTCGTCGCCGTTCTGGGTCACGACGATCAGCGCGTCAATGGATTCGCGCTTCAACTCGGGGTTGTTGGCAAACAAGGCATTGACTGCCTCGACGCACAGGTCGGAGGTTTCCTGCGCGGCATCCATGCGCGGCAGGAACGCCGAACCGATCTTGCCGATGATGAAATCTTCATCCTTGGCGAATTTGGCGCCCTGGGCGTAGTTATCGACCCCGTCTGCCGGCACGTAACTGGCGATGCTTTTTATGCCAATCATTGTGGCTTCCCAATACTAAATAGCTGGAGAACACCCCTCGGGCTACGCCGGGAGTGCTGACAATAAAGGGGATAACCCCATAAAAATCTCGCTGAGAGCCGCCACGTAAAGACCCGCAGACGACTTATCCTTTTCACACGATACAGTGAAGATGCGCTTTATGACTCACAGGTCACTCAAATTTGTGCGCATTGTGCAAAATTGCGGCCGCCGAAAACGACAACGGCCCACCCTGTTGCCAGGGTGGGCCGTTTGTGATTACACCGATTACATGCGGCTGAACAGGCTCAACTGGGAGATTTTCACGAAGGCCAGCTGCGAGGCTTGCAACATGGTCTGCTGCAAGGTCAGGTCGATGGCCGCCTGGCCCATGTCGACGTTGGCCAGGGATGACATGGTGGACGTGTTGGCCAAACCCAGGCTGGTGTTCTCCTGGCCCTGGATATCCAGCGCGTTCTGGCGCGCACCGATGGAGCCACGCACTTGATCGATCTGCGCCGAGGCGTTTGCCAGGTTACCGATCGTGGTGTTCAGCACATCCTTGAGTTTGTTTTTGGCGACCTGGTCACCGTCCGCCGGAGCCAGCAGCGCCTTGCGCAATTGGCCCAGGGTATCCAGCGCGTTCATGTTCTTGTTGCTGGTGGCGCCGACGGAAAACTGGTCGCCCGCCCCCGGCGTGCCGCTCACATCAAACGTCACACCGGCCGCCGTGATCGAAGTCGCGCCGGTGGCCATGGTGCCCGAGGCAATCGACTTGCTGCCGGCCGTGTAGGGCTGGGCGTAAACGTCGTAGGCATTGCCACTGGTGAACTTGATCACCGCACCGGAATTGGGGAAGGTGCTGGCGTAGGTTGCCTGATCGGTGACCCGGCCACCGGTCAACTGCGCCGTGGACGCATTGCTGGCGGTACGCGAGGTGCTGAACGAATCCGGCTTGCTTTCCAGCGTGAACTCCTTGCCCGCCACCAGCGCATCCGAGGGCGGGCCTGAAGGAACATCCGCCCCCAGGTTCAGGCTGATATCAAATTTGACGCCACGCAGGTTGATGCTGGAAGCGCCTTCCTTGGTGGAGTCAAACGTGCCGTTACCGGGAATCTCGGACGTGACGTCATTACCGTCCTTGTCGGTCACGCTGTACTGGGTGCTGCTGGCGAAGGTCAGCTTGTACGGCTGGCCATCGGCAAAGCTCTTGGTATATGCCGTGCCGGAAGTTACCAGCCCCGCCGAAATCGCAACCTTGCCGTCGTTGACCGCAGGCGGCAACAGTGTGGTCTGGGTGCGACCGGTGTTGGAGGAACTCTCCAGCAGGGTCTTGCCAGTGTCGCCCGTGGCGATTGTGAGGTTGCTCGACACTTGCAGGCTCAGCGGCGTTTCATCGCCCTGGTAGGTGTAGGTGCCATCGTTGTTGCGGCTGTAGGGCGGCGTGTCGGTCTTGGTCCCGGAGAACATGTAGTTGCCGCTGGAATCCTTGGTGTTGAGCAGGCCCAGCACTTGATCTTCCAGCGCGCCGACCTGGCTGGCAATGGCCTTGCGGTCATCATCGCTGAGCTGCAGGTTACCGGCCTGCAACGCCAAACCTTGCGCGGTGCCCATGGCAGCGTTGATGCTCGCCAGAACACTTTCTTCATTGCTCAGCGAGTTTTGCAGGCTGGTGATGTTGCCGTTGTATTGCCCCAGCATGTCTTTCTGTTGCTGCAACAGCAGCAATTGGGCGGCCGCAACGGGGTCATCGGAAGCGGTTTGCACACGCACACCGGAGCTTGCCTGGTCCTGGGCCTTCACCACACCTGAATAGTTATCCTGATACTTGCTGGAGCTGGTGTCGAAATACTGCTGTGTAGAGATACGCATCGTTCCAGACTCCTTTAAAGGGCGTTAATCAGTGTGCTGAAGGTTTCTTGCGCGGCCTTGATGATCTGCGACGACGCGGTGTAGTACTGCTGGAACTTGATCATGTCGCCCGCCTCTTCGTCCAGGTTGACCTGGGACACTGAGTTGCTGGCCGCCTTGTTGGCTGCCAGCAAGGCGCCGGTGGCGGCGCTGTCGGTATTGGCCTGAGCCGCTTTGGAGCCGACCTGCGACACCAGCCGGCTGTTGGCACTGACCAGGCTCACGCCGGAATTGCCATCCACCGCGCCGACGGTCGCCTTGGTCTGCAACCCCAGCAACTCCTGGGCGTTGCGGCCATCGGAGGTCGCGCCGCTGTTGAACGAAAACGTGGTGCTGTCGCCATTGGCAGGCGCGCCGGCCACCGTGGTATCGAAGCTGAAGCTCTTGCCGGGAATCAGCGTTCCCGTGGCATCGCGCATCGGCACATTGATGCTGATCTTGTTGCCCTGCCCCGGAATGAAACTGCCAGTGCCGATCGGGTTACCCTGGGCGTCGCTGACGGTATAAGGCTGGGTGCCGTCCGCCGCAGGCTTGCCGAACACCATCTTCACCGGCATCGAGTTTTCGATCCCGGTGCGCAATTGCGCGGTCGCAGCGCCACCATCGATATCAATCGGCACCGTCAATGTCGGCGGGGTAAAGGTGCCGGTACCGGTGTTGGTCTTGCTGGCGTTGCCGGCCAATGGGCCGGCAAAGGCGATTTTGTTCGGGTCTTTGAGCTCGACCGTAATCCCGGTGGCGCCGTTGGCGGTCGGGCTGACCTTGAAGCTGTCACCGGCAGCCACCGGCCCACCGCTATTAAGCGCGAGGGTAAAACCGTCAATGACCGGCGGCGGCGTGGTGGTGGTGTCGAACGAGCCCATGGCCTTGCCGTCGGAGCGCACCACGTTGTACTGATTGCCGCTGGTGAAGGTGACCTTGTAGTCAAACGTCGACAGCTTGCTGGTGTCGGCAATCGTCACGTTCAGGTTGCCCGAACCAACGCTGTTGCCGGAAGCCGCCTGGCTACGCTGGGAAATCGCCGCAGCGCTGTTGATATCGCCAAACAACGACGAACCGAAATCGCTGTTCATGTCCAGGCCCTGGCCCAGCTGGCTATTGATGCTGTCGGCGGTGGCGATGGCGATACGACCCAAGTCGTTGATGGCCGGCATCAGTGCATCACTGCGATAACGCAACAGGCCGCCAATGCTGCCACCGGAGACCACCGAACCGATGTCCATCGGCGTGTCGCCCATGTTCAGCTGCAGGGTGTACTGGCTGTTATCGGTCTTGCTCGGCACGGCCGAAATGGTATTGGCGATACCGCCTTCTACCAGGGACTGACCGGTGCCGGTGGTGATGCTGAACTGGCCGTTCTTCTCGGTGGCGGTGACGCCGATCAGCTCATTGAGCGAACGTACGGCTTCGTTGCGTGCATCCAGCAGGTTGGACGGTGCGCTGGTCGAGGAGCCCTGGGCGGTGGAAATTTGAACGTTCAGCGAGGCAATCGACGACGTCAGTTTGTTGACCTGATCGCTCATGGTGCCCAATTGGCCGTTGATCGACTCTTTCTGCTGGCTCAACTGCGTGGCAATCGAGTTGAACCGGTTGCTCAGGGTCTGGGCACTGGTCAGCAGCAGTTGCCGGGCTGACACGTCGCTGGGCGTGGCGGCGGAGGTCTGCAGCGAGGAGAAAAACGCGCTGAGCGCAGCAGACATGCCGGTTGACTTGTCCGACAGGGTCTTGTCAATCGCAGCGGCCTGGTCGGCGTAAGCTGCGGCGTCGCTGTTGAGCGCGGTGCTGCTTTGGTAAGCGGCGCCGAGGAAATCGTTATAGATGCGGCGTACGTCCGCCAGGGTCGTACCGCTGCCGATGAACACGCCGCCATACGGGTTGCTGGCGTTGGCGTTCTGGGTGGTCTGCTGACGCGAGTAACCCGGAGTATTGACGTTGGCAATGTTGTTACTCAGAACCGACAACGATCCTTGAGCGGCGTTTAGTCCTGACATCCCTATACTGAGCAAACTCATGATTCAGACCTTATAAATGAGTGGTCGCGCCCGCGGCAGCGTAATCCTGATAACTGTTCATCGTTTTAGCGATCTGCGAAATCTTGCTGGCGTAGTCCGGGTCGGTTGCATATCCGGCTTTTTGCAACTCGCGCACAAACTGTTCCGGTTTGTCGGCAGATTTCACAACTTCTTTATAGCGATCATTGCTTTGCAGCAATGTCACGAGGTCATGGAAGCTGTCCTGGTAGGAGTCATAGGAACGAAATTGCGCCGTCTCCTTGACCATCGCCCCACCGCGAAACTCGCTGGTGATCGCGCGCGCCTGACCGCCCTGCCAGCTTTGGCCGGCCTTGATACCAAACAGGTTGTGGCTGCTGCTGCCATCCTCGGCACGCATCACCGATTTACCCCAACCGGTTTCCAGGGCCGCCTGGGCCACCAGGTACTTCGGATCGACGCCGATACGCGCCGCCGCCGCCTTGGCCATCGGCAACATGGTGGCGACAAACTCATCCTGGGAGCTGAAGGCTTTCTTCGCCGGGGCCAACGGTGGCTGGGCGATCGCGCGACCGTAAACCTGCATCTGCCCGGTCGGCGCCGCCGCAAAGGCGCGTGGCGCACTGTTGATCACATTGTCGGCGGCGGCACTGTTACGCAGCGGCGCAGCTTTTGGGGCCGTGGTCTGGTCGGTGTTCGGCACGATGCCGGCCAACAGGCGATCCGTCAGTTTGCTCGGCAACGAAATACGCCGCTGGTTCATCAGCGCCACGTCGTTGGCGTGGGAATTAGTGCCTTCGGGAACCGCCACGCGGTACGCCCACAAGGGGCGCTCACCGTTGGAGCGGCCGAGCGGGCCATCAGCCTGGGTGCCCGCCGCGATCTCGGTGGGCACATCGACTTTCCTGGCAGGCGCTGCCGCCGCCGCCGGACCCTGCAACGTGGCCGCCTGGGCGTCCACGGGTTTGTTCTTCTGCATCTGGCGCATCAGCACGTCGGCCAAGCCAATACCACCGCCCTCGCGGGACATCGAAACCGACAGTTGCTGGTCGTACATTTCCTGGTACTGCTTGGCCGCCGGCGTGTTCATCGGGTTGTCCTTGCCCAGCGCTTCGGTGGCCGAACGCATCGACTTGAGCATCTCGCTCAAGAACAGCGACTCGAACTCCTGCGCCACTTTGCGCATGTTGCCTTCGCTGTTCTTGTCGCCGACTTTGAGCTGGTTCAGCCGGTTCAGGTCGGAGTAAGACCCCGAGTCCGCCGTGCTGCTGAGCCCGCTTTTACGCATGTCCATGGCCATGGCCTCAGATCACGATCAGGTCGGCTTGCAAGGCGCCGGCCTGTTTCAAGGCTTCAAGGATCGCCATCAAGTCGCCTGGCGCTGCGCCCACCTGGTTCACCGCACGGACAATCTCATCCAGGGTGGTGCCGGGGCCGAACTTGAACATCGGCTTGGCTTCTTGCTGAGCATTCACCCGCGAACGCGGCACCACAGCGGTCTGGCCATTGGAAAGCGGCCCCGGCTGGCTGACGATCGGGTCTTCGGTAATGGTCACGGTCAGGCTGCCGTGGGTCACGGCCGCCGGCGATACCTTGACGTTCTGGCCGATCACGATGGTACCGGTACGCGAGTTGATGATGACTTTGGCGACGGCCTGGCCTGGGTCTACCTCAAGGTTTTCCAGGATCGACAGGTAGTCGACGCGCTGGCTTGGGTCGAGCGGCGCGGTGACGCGAATCGAGCCACCGTCGATGGCTTGCGCCACGCCAGGGCCGAGCATGTCGTTGATTTTGTCGACCACGCGCTTGGCGGTGGTGAAGTCCGAACGGTTGAGGTTCAAGGTCAGGCTGTTGCCCTGGTTGAAACCGCTCGGCACGGTGCGCTCTACCGAGGCACCGCCTGGAATACGCCCGGCCGATGGCACGTTGACGGTGATCTTCGAACCGTCGCGACCTTCAGCGTCAAAACCGCCCACCACCAGGTTGCCCTGGGCGATGGCGTAGACGTTACCGTCGATACCTTTAAGGGGCGTCATCAGCAAGGTGCCACCGCGCAGGCTTTTCGAGTTGCCCATGGACGACACGGTGATATCCACCACTTGCCCCGGCTTGGCGAACGGCGGCAAATCGGCGCTGATCGACACTGCGGCCACGTTCTTCAACTGCACGTTGCCCGAGCCCGGCGGTACCTTGATGCCGAACTGCGAGAGCATGTTGTTGAAGGTCTGCAAGGTGAACGGGGTCTGCGTGGTCTGGTCACCCGTACCGTTGAGCCCCACCACCAGGCCGTAGCCGATCAACTGGTTGGAGCGCACGCCGGAGATGCTGGCGATGTCTTTCAGGCGTTCGGCCTGGGCGACTGCGCTCAGGCTCAGCAGGAGTGCCGCCGCCATCAGTTGTTTGAGTTTCAAAGTGGCCACCTAGAAAGGGAACAGCGGGCTAAGGAAGAACCGGTCGAACCAGCCCGGCTGACTCGCATCTGCAAACGAACCCGTACCCGAGTAGGTAATGCGTGCGTCGGCAATCCGCGTTGAAGGCACGGTGTTGTCGGTGGAAATATCATCGGCACGCACCATGCCTGCGATGCGCACCAGCTCGTCGCCGGTATTGAGCGTCATCCACTTTTCACCGCGTACGGCGATGATGCCGTTGGGCAACACATCGGCGACGGTCACGGTGATCGAACCGGTCAGGCTGTTGCCCTGCCCCGCCGCGCTCTTGCCGTTGGTGGCACGGTCGCCGCTGTAGCCGGCGTCCAGGCTCAAATCGCCGCTGCCCAACGGGTTATTGGTGTTAAGGCCGCCACCGAACAGCGAGGTCAAGCCAATGCTGGTCTTGCTGGTCTTGCCGATCTGCGAGTTGGCGTTCTTGCTGGCCTGGGTCTTCTCGTTCAGGGTGATGGTGATGATGTCACCGACCCGGAACGCCTTGCGGTCGCTGTACAGGTTCTGTTCAAAACCGGCTTGATAGATCGAGCCATTGTTGGCAGCCGCCGGCAACGGCGTGCGTGGCAACACCGGCGCGTAGTACGGGTCATTGGGTTTCGGCGCGGGGGCGACACAGCCCGCAAGCACGGCGATCCCACTCAATGCCAAAACAGAAACGTAGCGATTCATGACCCTTACCTCACGGTGTTGCAGGCGCCAGAAAGGGCGCCCCATAGACTTGATTACAGATTCTGCGTTACGAACGAAAGCATCTGGTCGGCGGTGGAAATCACCTTGGAGTTCATCTCGTAGGCGCGCTGGGTGGTGATCATGTTGACCATCTCCTCAACCGTGCTCACGTTGGACGTTTCCAGGGTGCTTTGCAGCGTGGTACCAAAACCGTTCAAGCCAGGGGTGCCGATTTGCGGCGCGCCGCTGGAGGCGGTTTCCAGGAACAGGTTATTACCCACGGCCTGCAGGCCGGCCGGGTTGATGAAGTCGGCGGTTTGCAGGTTGCCGATCACTTGCGACGCGGGGTTGCCGGCGACGGTGATGGACACGGTGCCGTCGTTGCCGACGGTAAAGGTCTGGGCGTTGTTCGGTACGACGATGGCCGGTTCCAGAGCGAAACCGTTGGCCGTTACAACCTGGCCGTTGGCGTCCAGGTGGAAGGTGCCGTCACGGGTGTAGGTGGTGGTGCCGTCCGGCTGCAAAATCTGGAAGAAGCCCTTGCCGTTGATGGCCATGTCCAGCGGCTGACCGGTTTGCTGCAGGTTACCGGCGGTGAAGTTTTTCTGGGTGCCGACGATCTGCACACCGGTGCCCAGTTGCAGGCCCGACGGCAGTTCGCTGTCCTGGGTCGACTGGGCGCCTGGCTGGCGCTTGATCTGATAGAGCAAGTCCTGGAACTCGGCGCGATCACGTTTGAAACCCGTGGTCGACACGTTCGCCAGGTTGTTGGAAATGGTGGTCAGGTTGGTGTCCTGGGCGGACAAACCTGTTTTGGCAACCCATAGAGCCGGAAGCATGCCTTTCTCCTTCGTGCGCCTGTTTGTTGGCGCTGCGCTGCAAAATTAGTGGTCGGTCAGTAACGCGGCTATCAGCTCATCGCCATCACGCGGGTCATGGCCTGGTCGTCTTCCTTCGCGCTGTTCATCATCTTGATGTGCAGCTCGAACTGCTTGGAAAGCGCCAGTACCGCGGTCATTTCTTCAACCGCGTTGACGTTGCTCGCCTGCAGGAAACCCGAGGTCAGCGTGACTTTCGCGTCAGCCTGGGCTGGCTGGCCATCCTTGGTGTGGATGGTGCCGTCCAGGCCTTTGGTCATGTTCTTGAGGTCGGGGTGGACCATCTTGATGCGGTCCACTTCAGCCATCACGCGCGGGCCTTCGCCCATGGCGCGGATGCTGATGGTGCCGTCGGCACCCACTTCGACTTTCTGCTCGGGCGGCACGGCAATCGGGCCGCCGTTGCCCATCACCGGCATGCCGTTGCCGGTACGCAACACGCCGAGTGCATCGATGTTCATGCTGGCGCTGCGCACGTAGGCTTCGCCGCCATCGGGGGTTTGCACGGCGATCCAGCCATCGCCGCTGACGGCCACGTCGAGGTCACGACCGGTTTCGATCATGGCGCCCGGAGAGAAGTCGGTGCCTGGGCGTTCGCTCAGGGCAAATGCCCGCGCCGGAAAGCTGTCGCCAAACACCGGCATCGAACGCGCCTGCTCGAGGTCGCGCTGAAAACCGTTGGTGGAGATGTTCGCCAGATTGTTGGCGTGGGCCTTCTGAGCCAGTGCGTTCTGGCTGGCGCCGGTCATTGCCACGTAAAGGTATTTGTCCACGCTGTATCCTCTTTCTGACGAACGCTTGCCGTCCACCGCTGTACTGACAAGGCATAAGCAATTTGCGAACCAACTTTTGAAAAGTGGTTGAAGTGCAGATGGGACGGGGGTTTGCGGGCGACTTGGAGTTTTGCCCGGAGGGCGAGAGTCGAAAAAACGGCGGACTACTGCCGCTTCCGGCAACGAAGCAGATCAAATGGGGGAGCTGGCTTGCCTGCGATGGCGGTGTAACAGTGGCACAGGAGCCAACTGAACTACCGCTATCGCAGGCAAGCCAGCTCCCACCGTTTTACCCGCGCTCAGCCTTGAGAATTTCGTAATCGCGCAACTTATTGGCGATGGTGGTGTGGGACACGCCCAGCCGCTTGCCCAACTGCCGGCTGCTGGAGTGCTCGGCATACAAGGCCTCCAGCACCGCCTTCTCAAACCGCCCGACGATATCTTCCAGCCCACCCTCCAGCGAAAAGTCCCCAAGCGGCTGACGCACGCCATAATCCGGCAAGCGAATATGCTCGGCCTTGACCGTCCCGCCTTCACACAGCGACACCGCCTGAAACAGCACATTTTCCAGCTGCCGCACATTCCCCGGCCAGTGGTAATGACTCAGCCGCTCCATCGCCGCCGGCGCCAACTTGGGCAGCGGGCAGCCAATTTGCCGACTGGCCTGATCCAGAAAATGCTCCACCAACGGCGCCAACCCATCCAGGCAATCGCGCAAGGGCGGAATGTGCAGCGACAGCACGTTCAAGCGGTGATAAAGGTCCTGACGAAACTCACCACGGGCGCACAGCTCAGACAAATCCACCTGCGTTGCGCAAATCACCCGCACATCCAGATACACCTCTTCATCACTGCCTACTCGGCGAAAGCAACCGTCCTGCAAAAAACGCAGGAGCTTCACCTGCAACCGCGCGCTCATTTCCCCCACACCGTCGAGAAATAACGTACCGCCCGACGTGAGTTCCAGCAGCCCCAACTTGCCCTCGGCCCGCGCACCTTCGAACGCGCCGGGGCCGTAGCCGAACAGTTCGGTCTCGGCCATCGACTCAGGCAACCCGGCGCAGTTGAGCGCCATCAACGGCGATTGCCCGCGCGGGCTGGCCAGGTGGCAGGCGCGCGCCAACAGCTCTTTGCCGGTGCCGGTTTCGCCTTCTATTAATAGAGGTGCGTCCAGCGGCGCCATGCGCCGGGCCTCACGCACCACCGCAGCCATGACATTGGAGCTTTGGAAGATGCTGTCAAAGCCGCGCAGCTCTTGTTTGCGTACGTTGTAGATGCGCTCACCGACGCGGTCGGCACGGTGCAGAGTGAGCACGGCGCCGGCCATGGCTTCGCTGTCATCGTGTTCGGAAGATTGCAGCGGCGCGATGTCCGCCAGAAACACGTCACCCTTGACCTTGACCCGCAGGCCGTTGATCCGTGATTTGCTCGCGCGCACCAGTTCCGGCAGGTCAAAATCCTCGGCATAGCGCGACAACGGTATGCCCGGCACTTCGTCCACGCGCACCC
Source organism: Pseudomonas sp. PWP3-1b2 (assembly GCF_049896045.1). NCBI lineage: Bacteria > Pseudomonadati > Pseudomonadota > Gammaproteobacteria > Pseudomonadales > Pseudomonadaceae > Pseudomonas > Pseudomonas sp. PWP3-1b2. Next base: position 122,814 of record NZ_JAFCTN010000009.1, on the reverse strand, counting down.
CGAGCAACTGCGCCGCCGCGCGGTTGGCGGCGACAATCGAGCCGCCCATGTCGATGGACAACACCGGAAACTCCAGCGCGCCGAGCAGCGCGTTGAGCTCCATATGCCGACGCTCGCTGGGCATCAGCCCTACCCGCTTGACGCCAAATACCCCGCCAATGGCTTCGAACTGCGGGCGCAATGCCTGGAACTGCATGTTCACCAGGTTCGGGCAAAACAGGTAAATGGCGTTGCCATGCTCGCCGCCGACCTCGCCCTTGGCGACGTTGACGCCGTATTCCACCAGCAGGTTGAGGATGTCCCGCAGGATGCCGATGCGGTTCTGGCAATGCACTTTGATACGCATGAAAAGGCCCGAAAGGTGGGAAGGCGCCGCGACTTTTTGTCACTTGGCGCAGATAGTCGTCAAGATTATGTGACACCGCGTGACCTTTTCCCAGCCCAAGGCACCGACCAACGACGAATTCGTAACGAAATCTTTACGGAAATCGCTGATTTTTCCTACAACGCCAGTTCACAGATGGATGGATTCCGCTACCGTCCGCGCTATCAATAGGCACATCCCAGGACATAACAAAAACGAATGCCTAGCAGGAGAGCCGTATGAAGCAGACCCACTACGTGGCCCGCGAGCCCGATGCGAGTGGTTTTATCCACTACCCGCCGGAAGAACACGCGGTGTGGAACACCTTGATCACGCGTCAGTTGAAGGTGATCGAGGGCCGTGCCTGCCAGGAATATCTGGACGGCATCGACAAGCTCGGCCTGCCCATGGACCGCATCCCGCAACTGGGCGAGATCAATAAAGTGCTGGCCGAAACCACCGGCTGGCAAGTTGCCCGCGTGCCGGCGCTGATCCCCTTCCAGACGTTTTTCGAATTGCTCGCCAACAAACAGTTTCCGGTAGCGACGTTTATTCGTACCCGTGAAGAACTGGACTACCTGCAAGAGCCGGATATTTTCCACGAGATCTTCGGCCACTGCCCGCTGCTGACCAACCCCTGGTTTGCCGAGTTCACCCACACCTACGGCAAGCTCGGCCTCGCCGCCACCAAAGAGCAACGGGTGTACCTGGCGCGCTTGTACTGGATGACCATCGAGTTCGGCCTGGTGGACACGCCCCAGGGTCGGCGCATCTACGGTGGCGGCATTCTGTCGTCGCCCAAGGAGACGGTGTACTGCCTGTCGTCCGAGCCGGAGCATCAAGCCTTCGACCCGCTGGAAGCGATGCGCACGCCGTATCGCATCGACATCCTGCAACCGCTGTATTTCGTCCTGCCCGAGCTCAAGCGCCTGTTCGAAGTGGCGCAGGAAGACATCATGGGCATGGTTGAGCGCGGCATGCAGCTTGGCCTGCACGCCCCCAAGTTTCCACCGAAGCCAAAAGCTGCGTGAACCTTACATCTTGAGACCAGGTGAGTCTGTCCCCTGGCCCCGCGTTGCTTTAGGGTGACGCTACTGACCTTCACACATTCGAATTCAGGACATTTCCATGACCACCTTGAACCAAGCCCACTGCGAAGCCTGCCGCGCCGACGCCCCGCAAGTCAGCGATGAAGAGTTGCCGGTACTGATCAAGCAGATTCCCGACTGGAACATCGAAGTGCGCGATGGCGTGATGCAGCTGGAAAAGGTGTTTCTGTTCAAGAACTTCAAGTTCGCCCTGGCCTTCACCAACGCCATGGGTGACATTTCCGAAGCCGAAGGCCATCACCCTGGCCTGCTCACCGAGTGGGGCAAAGTCACCGTGACCTGGTGGAGCCACTCCATCAAGGGCCTGCACCGCAACGACTTCATCATGGCCGCGCGCACCGACGAAGTGGCCAAGAGCGCCGAGGGCCGCAAGTAATGCATTTTGATGCGATTGGCCGCGTGCCCGGCGACCCGATCCTCGGGCTGATGGACCTGTACGCCGCAGACGCCAACCCGAACAAGTTCGACCTCGGCGTAGGCGTCTATAAAGACGACAGAGGCCTGACACCGATTCCACACGCGGTAAAACTCGCCGAGCAGCGCCTGGTCGACACTCAGACCACCAAGACCTACATCGGTGGCCACGGCAACGCCGCGTTCGGCACACTGATCAGCGAACTGGTGCTCGGCGCCGACTCTGCGCTGATCCGCGAACGCCGTGCCGGCGCGACCCAGACGCCAGGCGGCACCGGCGCGCTGCGTTTGAGTGCCGACTTCATCGCCCACAACCTGCCTGGCCGTGGCGTGTGGCTGAGCAACCCAACCTGGCCGATCCACGAAACCATCTTTGCCAAGGCCGGGCTCAAGGTCAGCCACTACCCGTACGTGGGCGCTGACAATCACCTGGATGTGGCGGCGATGCTGGCGACCCTGTCCACCGTACCGAAAGGTGACGTGGTGTTGTTGCACGCCTGCTGCCACAACCCCACCGGTTTCGACCTGTCCCAGGATGACTGGCGCCAGGTGTTGCAGATCGTACGCGAGCGCCAGTTGCTGCCGTTGATCGACTTCGCCTACCAGGGCTTTGGCGACGGTCTGGAGCAGGATGCCTGGGCTGTGCGGCTGTTTGCCGCCGAGTTGCCGGAAGTGTTGATCACCAGTTCCTGCTCGAAGAACTTCGGCCTGTACAGCGACCGCGTAGGTGCATTGATCGTGTGTGCGGCGGATGCCGAGAAGCTCACGGATGTGCGCAGCCAGCTTGCTAACACCGCGCGTAACCTGTGGTCGACGCCGCCGGATCATGGCGCGGCAGTGGTCGCGACCATCCTCGGCGATACCGAGCTGAAAAACCTGTGGAGTGGCGAAGTGGAAGCCATGCGTTCACGGATTGCGCAATTGCGCTCCGGGCTGGTGGAAGCGCTGGCGCCACATGGGCTGGCCGAGCAGTTTGCGCACATCGGGGCGCAACGCGGGATGTTTTCCTATACCGGTTTGAGTGCCGAACAGGTGAAGCAACTGCGCGAGAAACACAGCGTGTATATGGTCAGCTCCGGACGGGCGAATGTGGCCGGCATTGATGCCACACGGCTGACGCTACTGGCACAAGCCATCGCCGACGTTTCCAACTGACGAAACCCAAGCAAACTGTGGGAGCTGGCTTGCCTGCGATAGCGGTGTCACATCCAAGAGAGATGTCGACGGATACACCGCAATCGCAGGCAAGCCAGCTCCCACATTTTTAACCGAGTGGACCTGTCAGCTGGTGACCAGCTCGGCTTTGAGCTGCGCTTGCCGCGCCTGCGCGTCCGCCAAGCGGTACAGCTCAATACTCCCGTCCCAGTGTTCGATCAACGCCGTGCACGACTCCACCCAATCCCCGCAATTGAGGTAATCCACCTCGCCCACCTTGCGAATCTCCGCGTGGTGAATATGCCCGCACACCACACCCTGCAACCCCCGCTTGGTCACTTCGTGGGCGATTGCCTCTTCGAAATCGCTGATAAAGCTCACCGCCGTCTTCACCTTGTGCTTGAGGTAGGCCGACAACGACCAGTAGCCATAGCCATACCGCGCGCGCCAATGATTGAGCCAGCGGTTCAGCGTGAGGGTGAATTCGTAGGCCGAGTCACCGAGGAACGCCAGCCAGCGATGGTAACGGGTGATCACATCAAACTGATCGCCGTGGATCACCAGCAAACGCCGGCCATCGGCGGTCACATGCACCGCCTCGTCGACCAACTGGATGTTGCCCAGAATCAGCTTGGAATAGCGGCGCAGAAACTCGTCATGGTTGCCAGTGACGTAGATCACCTCGGTGCCGCGCTTGGCCATGGTCAGCAGGCGGCGGATCACGTTGGTGTGCGCCTGGGGCCAGTACATGCCACCGCGCATTTTCCAGCCGTCGATAATGTCGCCCACCAGGTAAACCTTGTCGGCCTGGTAGCCCTTTAGAAACTGCGACAGGTGTTCTGCCTGGCAATCCCGGGTACCCAGGTGCACATCGGAAATCCACAGGGTACGAACCCGTTGCTTGCGGCTGGGGGGAGTGAACTCGGCACTGGTCATGGGCATCCCTCGACGGTGTTTTCGCGAGCTTGCGCCCTCGCGATTAATAGCCCATGACAGCCGTGCGTCAGTCTGATGACAGCGCGTAACCGCTGCGAAGCGTTGTAGACTGGCGGCTCGCCTCCCAGGAGACCGCGATGAGCCCGACCCTCACGCTACGCCACTACATCGAAGCGCCTCTCGCCCACAGCCATGACCATGCGCAGTTGGTGTTCGGCCTGTCCGGGCACCTGGACCTGGAAGTCGATGGCCGTGGCAGCCAAGTGCACGAAAGCAGCGTGATGGTGCTGCCGTTCTGCGCCCACCACACGTGCGGCAGCCGCGATGGCAGCCGCTGCCTGGTGCTGGATGTGCCCACCGAACACTGGGTGCTGCAATCGTTGGGCGAGCATGCCGACGCCAGCCGCCGCCTGCTTGACAGGCCCGCGCGCCTGGCCCTGGATTCCCGGCAAAGCCAACTGGTGCAATGGCTGGCGCACAGCCCGGTGAACGATCCGCTGATCGTCCAGCAAGGCGCCGTGCTGTTGCTCGCCAGCCTTAATCACCCCCTCGCCCGACCGCTGCCGGGTCGACGCCTGCCGTATGCGGCGTTCAATACGCATATCGAGCGGCACGCTGCGCATCCGTTGCAGGTGGCCGACCTTGCACACATCGCCGGCCTTTCCGTGGCGCGTCTGCATGCGCGCTTTATGGCCGAATGTGGGCAGACGCCGATGGACTACCTGCGCAGCCGTCGCCTGAAAATGGCCTTGAGCCTCTTGAAGGAAACACCCCTGCCCATCGGTGAAATCGCTGAGCGCGTGGGCTATAGCTCGCAAAGTGCCTTTGCAGCGGCGATGTTGCGCGAATTTGGCGCCTCCCCTGGCGCACTGCGACGTGCTGTGTAGGAAGAGTCCTGCGCTAAAAATCGCGAGCCGGACGACAGACGCACGCCCCCACTACCCTCTAGACTGCGATTCTTTCACCCCGCCTGTCCAAGGATCGCAATGACTCCCCGCACAGCCCTCGGCGCCCTGCATATCGGCGCATTGATGTTTGGCCTTACCGGCGTATTCGGCAAGCTGGCCGCGGCCTCGCCGGCCATCATCGTGTTTGGCCGCGCCGCCTTTGCCGTGGTGGCGCTCGCCGTGTTCGCGCGATTCGCCAGCAACACGCCCTGGAGAAAACTCGAGAGACGCGACTGGCGCCGTTTGTTGATCAGCGGCGTATTGCTCGCAGCACACTGGGTAACATTTTTCATAGCGGTCAAAGTCGCCGGCGTCGCGTTCGCCACGCTTGGGTTTACCGCCTTCCCGGCCTTTACCGTGATCCTTGAAGGGCTGATCTTCCGCGAGCGCATTCGCGCCAACGAAGTGTTGTTGGTGGCGCTGGTTACCGTTGGTTTGGTGTTGGTGACGCCAGATTTCAACCTGGCCAGCGAAGCCACGGGCGGGCTGCTGTGGGGCATCGCGTCGGGGTTGTTGTTCTCGTTGTTGTCACTGAACAACCGCGCCAGCGCCGGGCGAATTCCGGCGGTACAGGCTGCGCTGTGCCAGAACGTAGTAGTCGCCGCCTGCCTGTTGCCCGTGGCGGCGCCGGGGCTGGCGGATGTGCGTGCGCTGGATTGGTTATGGATCGGGCTGCTCGGTGTGTTCTGCACCGGCCTGGCCCACAGCCTGTTCGTCGCCAGCCTCGCGGTGATCAAGGCACGCACGGCGTCAGTGGTGTTTGCGATGGAGCCGCTTTACGGCATTACCGTCGCCTGGCTGCTGTTCGCCGAAACGCCGACTCTGCGCATGCTGCTCGGCGGCGCACTGATCATCGTCGCTATCGTGCTGTCCGGCCTGATGGGCAGCGCCAGCCAGGCCAAGCAACCGGCGGCCACCGCCTGATTATCCGGCGGTGCGGTCGTTGTGCCCCAAGTCGCGTTGCGGATCGATCTGGTCACGCACGCGCTGCTTGAGCACCTTGGCTTCCGGGAAGCCGCCGTCCGCCTTGCGCTCCCAGATCTGCACGCCATCGCAGGTGATGCGAAACGCTCCGCCAGTCGCCGGCTCCAGTGCCACGCGGGCGAGGTCGTCGCTGAACGTACTGAGTAGTTCCTGGGCCAGCCATGCGGCGCGCAGCAGCCACTGGCACTGCGTGCAATAAGTGATGACGATCTCGGGTTTGCTCGGCGACATAATTTGAGAGGTTCCTGCGTAACGGGCTCGGTGGATCGAGCGGCTATAATACCGGCCTTTATTGCCCAGCCCCGAGATTCACGATGCGCCGCCTGCTGTCCTGCCTGTTCCTGTGCTTGCTCCCCCTTCTCGCCGACGCCGTTGAAGCACCTCGCCCGAAAATCGGCCTGGTGCTGTCTGGCGGTGCCGCCCGTGGCCTGGCGCACATTGGTGTGCTCAAGGCGCTGGAAGAGCAAGGCATCCAGATCGATGCGATTGCCGGCACCAGCATGGGTGCGGTGATTGGCGGGCTGTATGCATCGGGCTACAAGATTGATGAGCTGGAAAAGCTCGCGCTGAATATCGACTGGCAGCAGGCGCTGTCCGACGCGCCGCCTCGGGAAGATGTGCCGTTCAGGCGCAAACAGGATGACCGGGATTTCCTGGTCAAGCAGAAGCTCAGCTTCCGCGACGACGGCAGCCTGGGCCTGCCACTCGGCGTGATCCAGGGCCAGAACCTCGCCCTGCTGCTGGAGAGCATGTTCGCCCACAGCAGTAACACGCGCAATTTCGACAAGCTGCCGATCCCGTTCCGCGCCGTTGCCACCGACATCACCACCGGCGAAAAAGTGGTGTTCAACAAGGGCCACCTGCCCCAGGTGATTCGCGCCAGCATGTCGATCCCCGCCGTGTTTGCGCCGGTGGAAATAGATGGCCGCCTGCTGGTGGATGGCGGCATGACCGACAACATTCCGCTGGATGTGGCGCGGGAAATGGGCGTCGACATCGCCATCGTGGTCGACATCGGCACCCCGCTGCGTTCGCGCAAACAGCTCAACACCGTGGTGGATGTGCTCAACCAGTCGATCACCCTGATGACCCGGCGCAATTCAGAGGAGCAGCTCAAGGCCCTGAATCAGAAAGACGTACTGATCCAGCCTCCCTTGGCGGCCTACGGCGTGACGGATTTTGGTCGCGCCAAGGACATGATTGACGCTGGCTACCGCGCCACGCGCGCCCTCGACGTACGCCTTGCGCATTTGCGCCCTGCCCAACCGATCGACCCGGAACTGGTGGCGGCGCGCACCCCGGGCGAACGCACGCCGGTGATTACTGCGATCAAAGTAGAGAACGACTCGAAAGTCAGCGACGACGTGATCCGCTATTACATCCGCCAAACCCTCGGCGAGCCGTTGAACCTGGGCCGACTGCAAACCGACATGGGCACTTTGTACGGCCTGGATTATTTTGAGCAGGTGCAATACCGCGTGGTGAAAAAGGACCAGGACAACACGCTGGTGATCAGCGCGCGCGGCAAACGCAGCGGCACCGATTACTTGCGACTGGGCCTGAACCTGTCGGACGACATGAGGGGCGACAGCGCCTTTAACCTCGGCGCGAGTTACCGCATCAACGGCATCAACCGCCTCGGTGCCGAATGGCTGACGCGGGTGCAAATCGGTGATCGCCAAGAGCTGTACAGCGAGTTCTACCAGCCGATGGACACCGGTTCCCGCTACTTTGTCGCGCCCTACATCAGTGCCCAGGCGCAAAACGTTGAACTGATTCTGGACAACGACCCCATCTCCGAATACCGCCTGGAGCGCTACGGTTTCGGCCTGAACGTGGGGCGGCAAATTGGCAACAGCGGCGAGATCCGCTTCGGCGTCGGCGAAGCCTGGGGCAAGGCGGACGTGCGCATTGGCGACCGCAACCTGCCGAGCGTGAGCTTCAATGAAGGCTTCTATGAACTGAAGTACTCCTTCGACTCTTTCGATAACGTGTACTTCCCTCACACCGGCGAAGACATCGGCCTGGCTTACCGGGAATTCGAACCGGGCCTGGGTTCGGATCAGCGTTATCGCCAGTGGGAATTCAAGCTGGACAAGGCCATGAGCCACGGCCCGGACACGCTGATTCTGGGCGGCCGCTACGGGCGTACCCTGGATAAATCCGACGTAGTGATCTCCAGCTTCCTGCTCGGTGGTGCGCGGCAGCTGTCAGGCTTCAGGGAAGATGCGATCTCGGGGCAGAACATCGCCCTGATGCGCGCCGTGTACTACCGCCGCCTGACGCCGCGCTCGTACTTGCCACTGGACTTCCCGCTGTACCTCGGAGCCTCGCTGGAACGGGGCCGGGCATGGAACAACGACAATCAGTTCGACAGCGGCTACATCAACGCGGCGAGTGTTTTCCTGGGGTTTGATACGCCGTTGGGGCCACTGAACTTCAGCTACGGGTTCAATGATGCCAATGAGCAGGCGGTGTACCTGAACCTGGGCCAGACGTTTTAGGGCAACGCAAATCAACTGTGGGAGCTGGCTTGCCTGCTCCCACATTTTGATCTGCTGCGGGCTCGCGATCAGGGCTTTTCCAGATTCGACAAAATGTGCCCATGCACGCGCATGCATACGCTTAAATCTGCTTCATCCACGCCCACAAACAGCTCATGGCGCAGGGCCGTGGCGATGGTTTCGATCTGTTCGATCAGCGGGCGGGCCGTGTCACACAGCAGGATGCGCTTGGCACGGCGGTCTTCCAATACTGCCTGGCGCTGAACCAGGCCTTGGCCCTCGAGGCTGTCGAGCAGCCGTGCCAGGGTCGGCCCTTCCACGCCGACGCTCTGCGCCAGTTCCCGCTGAGTCGGTGCTTCTTCGAAACGGGCGAGGTGCAACAGCACCAGCCAACGCGCCTGGGACAAGCCCAGCCCCGCCAGACGGCGGTCCAGCTCGGCGCGCCAACCTCGGGACATTTGCGCCAGCTGCATGCCAAATCGGTGTTGATCGGTTAACGGCATAAAAAACTCATGTTTTAGACTGAAAATAAGATGTGGCTAATTATTAGTCAGCTAAGCATGAGCCATGCCAGTAGGCAAGAGTTGCTATGTACTGATTCGTTACATTGTCGCAATTGACGCACTAAATCTCGAATTCAGACTGCAAAGCGGCGCGTACGCAGTACAAAACGCCTTCTGGAACACGCCCGGTAAACAGCGGGGCAATCTCCGAAACGGGTGGTAATTCGCCTTCACCGTCGAGGAAGGCATCCTGGATTTCACCGAGCAAATCTTCCGGTAAATCAAGCGCCTGCTCAAGGGACAACTGCTGCTTGCCAATGGATTCTGCGAGCAAGGCGTAGACGTTTTTTTCCGAGCATTGCAGCTGGCCGGCGATCTGGATCGGGGTCATGCCGGCTCGCGCCAGGCTGATCAGCTCGTGGCGAATATCGGCCACTTCCTTCGGTGCTTCCTCCTGACCGCCGAGCACTTCGAGGAAGGCCTGGCCGTAACGCTCCAGCTTGCGCGCACCCACGCCACTGACCCGGGCCATCTCGGCCATGCTGGTTGGCTGCTCGCGCAGCATCTCAAGCAAGGTGGAGTCGGGGAAAATAACGTAAGGCGGCACGCTGTGTTCCTGCGCCAGTTTGCGGCGCAGGGTGCGCAAGGCTTCCCACTGTTCGCGTTCTTCGCCACGCACCAGTTGGCTGGCCTGGCTGGTGCTGCTGCTCTTGGCGGTGGTTTGCGGCTTGAGGTCACGGCGCAGCTCCAGGCTGACTTCGCCCTTGAGCAACGGCCGGCAATTGTCGTTCAAGCGCAGGCCGCCATACCCTTCAATGTCGATATCGACCAGATTGCGTGCAACCATTTGCCGAAACAACGAACGCCATTCGCCTTCGGCGCGGGCCTTACCGACGCCGTAGACCGAGAGTTTTTCGTGGCCGAAGCTGCGGACTTTTTCGGTGTCCTTGCCCAGCAATACATCCACCAGATGGCCGACGCCATAGCGCTGGCCGGTGCGGAAGATCGCCGACAACCCCTGGCGCGCCGGTTCGGTAGCGTCCCAGGTCTGCACACCATCGACGCAGTTGTCGCAGTGGCCACAGGGCTCGGGCATGTCTTCATCGAAGTACGCCAGCAGCGTTTGTCGGCGGCAGCGGGTTTCTTCACACAACGAGAGCATGGCATCGAGCTTGTGTTGCTCCAGACGCTTGTGACGCTCGTCGCCTTCGGAGTTCTGCAGCATCTGCTTGAGCATCACCACATCTTGCAAACCGTAGACCATCCACGCATCCGCCGGCAGGCCATCACGGCCAGCGCGACCGGTTTCCTGGTAATACGCCTCGAGGGATTTGGGCAAATCCATGTGCGCAACAAAGCGCACGTTGGATTTGTCGATGCCCATGCCGAACGCGATGGTCGCCACCATGATCAAGCCTTCCTCGTTGAGGAAGCGCTTCTGGTGGGCCGAGCGCGTTTCATTGGGCAAACCGGCGTGGTACGGCAGCGCCGGGTAGCCTTGCTCACACAGGAACGCGGCGACTTCATCGACCTTTTTGCGCGACAGGCAATACACGATGCCCGCGTCGCTGCGCCGTTCGGAGAGGAACGCCAGCAACTGCTTGCGCGGCTGTTCCTTGGGCACGATGCGGTAGAAAATATTCGGCCGGTCGAAGCTCGACAGAAAGCGCTCGGCATTCTGCAAGTGCAGGCGCTCGACGATTTCTTCGCGGGTACGTTTGTCAGCGGTGGCAGTCAGGGCAATGCGCGGCACATCGGGGAACAGCTCGGCCAATTGGCCCAGTTGCAGATACTCGCGACGGAAATCGTGACCCCACTGCGACACACAGTGGGCTTCGTCGATGGCGAACAGCGCAATTTCGAGGCTCTGCAAAAACGCCAGCATACGCGGCTGCACCAGGCGCTCGGGCGCCAGGTAGAGCATCTTGATTTCACCGCGTTTGATCCGCGCAGCCAGGTCGCGCTGCTGCTCGGCACTGAGCGTGGAGTTCAAGGCCGCAGCGGCAACCCCGAGTTCTTCAAGGGTGGCGACCTGATCGTCCATCAATGCAATCAGCGGCGACACCACCACCGCCAGGCCATTACGCAACAGCGCAGGCACCTGGAAGCACAACGATTTACCGCCGCCGGTAGGCATCAAGACCAGGGCGTCACCGCCATTGGCCACGCGCTCAATGATCGCACCCTGACGGCCACGAAAACTGTCGTAGCCGAAGATGTCCTTGAGAACGCGTTGAGCCTGCTCGAGCATGTAAAACTCCAAAATGGTGCCGAAATCCCTCTGTACAGGCTGGCCGAAAAAACACGCGGTCACGGGAAATAATCCGTAAGCGAAGTTTTCTCGAAGTGCCGCTCGGCCTGCAGGGGCATCGCAAAACGCGGCAGTATACCCGAGCATCATCCCTCAAAGGGCGCCGCTGACGAATTGCAGCCCGTCTCTAAAAGGTGGCAAATCTGCATGGCGGCTGGCCTGGGCGCTCAAGAAAGCCTAGAATTCAGCATCGTTTATTCCCAAGGTAATCCTTCAATGTCCTTCGCTGAGCAACTAACCCGCCTGCAAGCCTTCCTCGACGCTGATGAGCTGCATGACGAGGCGCTGGACTACGTGGCCGCTCACGGCTATCTGACCGCCCTGTCGATCTGTTCCGACATCGTGCCGGACCGTGAGTGGATTGACGCCTTGTTCGCTGAAGAACCGCATTACGCCGATGATGCTCAACGCGAAGAAATCGAATCCACCCTGTTGGCCCTCAAGGCTCACATCGGTCGCCAACTGGCCGCCGATGAAGAATTCGAGCTGCCGTGCGAACTGGACCTGGGCGAAGAGCCGGACGATTCCGACCTGCGCGGCTGGTGCATCGGCTTCATGGAAGGTGTGTTCCTGCGCGAAGCAGCCTGGTTCGAAACCGCCGAAGAAGAAGTCAGCGAAATGCTGCTGCCGATCATGGTCGGCTCGGGCCTGTTCGACGACCAGCCGGAATTCTCCGACATCGCCGCCGACGCCAACCTGATGGACGACATGATCGTGCAGATCCCGGAAGCCCTCACCGCGCTGTACCTGCTGTGCCACGCGCCTGACGAAAAACCGGCGATCCTCAAGCCACGTCACCACTGAGTCGTTTGCCCGTGACACCCATGGGCAACCGTTCGCTGCTCCTGCGCTACGTGCTGCTGGCCATCGGCTGGCTAAGCGTGGCGTTGGGGGTGATCGGTATTTTCCTGCCGGTACTCCCGACCACGCCTTTCCTCCTTCTCGCCGCCGCCTGCTTCGCTCGAAGCTCCCCGCGCTTTTACGACTGGCTGGTGCAACACCCGCGCCTTGGCCCGTGGATTCGTGACTACCTGGACGGCAATGGCATCCCGCTTAAAGGCAAGGTCTACGCCATCGGCTTGATGTGGCTGAGCATTGGTTTCTCCTGCTACCTGGTGCAAATGCCATGGGCACGCGGGTTCATGCTGACCAGTGCCGTGCTCGTGACGATCTATATCCTGCGCCAAAAGACCCTGCCGCCCCGCTCTTGACCCCCTGTGACATAAAAACTCACGCGACCTTGGTCGACACTGACTAACCCCAGGCATCATGCGAGACTGTCCAACCGGGCCTGGAATGCCCGGGTGTTCTTATGCTCGGAGTTACCATGACGCTGTCCAGCGGGCTGATCGCCGCCGTTGCCCTGGCCTATATGGCCATTATGTTTGCCATCGCCTTTTACGGGGACCGCCGCCGTGCGCCGCTGCCGCCCCGTGTGCGAGCGTGGGTGTACAGCCTGTCGCTGGCGGTGTACTGCACCAGTTGGACGTTCTTCGGCGCTGTAGGCCAGGCCGCCGAACAGTTGTGGGCATTTTTACCGATCTACCTGGGACCGGTCCTGCTGCTGGTGCTGGCACCCTGGGTGCTGCAAAAGATGATCCTGATCAGCAAGCAGGAAAACATCACCTCGATTGCCGACTTTATCGCCGCGCGCTACGGCAAATCCCAGTCCCTGGCCGTGGTGGTCGCGCTGATCTGCCTGGTGGGCGTGCTGCCCTATATTGCCCTGCAACTCAAAGGCATCGTGCTCGGCGTAAACCTGTTGATCGGCGCCGGCGCCGATACCACGGGCACTCGCGCGCAGGACACGGCCCTGATCGTGTCATTGGTACTTGCGCTGTTCACCATCGTGTTTGGTACGCGCAACCTCGACGCCACCGAACACCACCGTGGCATGGTGCTGGCAATCGCGTTTGAATCGCTGGTCAAGCTGTTCGCATTTCTCGCGGTCGGCGCGTTTGTAACCTATGGCCTGTATGACGGTTTCGGCGACCTGATCAGCCAGGCGATGCTGGCGCCGCGCCTGGAAGAATACTGGCAGGAGACCATCAACTGGCCGTCGATGGTGGTGCAAACCGGCGTGGCGATGATGGCGATTATCTGCTTGCCTCGCCAGTTCCATGTGACCGTGGTGGAAAACATCGACCCTCAGGATTTGCGCCTGGCCAAGTGGGTGTTCCCGGCGTATCTGATCCTCGCCGCACTGTTTGTGATCCCCATCGCCCTCGGCGGCAAAATGCTGCTGCCCGGCTCGGTGCTGCCCGACTCCTACGTGATCAGCTTGCCCATGGCCGAAGCGCACCCGGCCCTCGCCGTGCTGGCGTTTATCGGCGGTGCGTCGGCGGCGACCGGCATGGTGATCGTCGCCAGCATCGCCTTGTCGACGATGGTCTCCAACGACATGTTGCTGCCCTGGCTGTTGCGCCGCTCAAGCGCGGAGCGGCCATTCGAAGTGTTCCGCCACTGGATGCTGTCGGTGCGCCGCGTCAGCATTGTGATCATCCTCTTGCTGGCCTACGTGAGTTACCGGCTGCTGGGTTCTACCGCGAGCCTGGCGACCATCGGCCAAATCGCGTTTGCCGCCGTGACCCAGCTGGCGCCAGCGATGCTTGGCGCGCTGCACTGGAAGCAGGCGAACCGGCGCGGCGTGTTCGCCGGGCTGGCGGCGGGTACGTTCTTGTGGTTCTACACGCTGGTTTTACCGGTGACGGCGAAAAGCCTGGGCTGGTCGCTCAGCCTTTTCCCCGGCCTCACGTGGATGCATTCCCACCCCTTTGGTTTGACGGTCACCTCGCTGACCTTGGGCACGGTGTTCTCCCTGGCGGGCAACTTCACGCTGTTTGTGTGGGTGTCGATGCTGTCGCGCACGCGAGTCTCCGAACACTGGCAGGCCGGGCGTTTTATCGGCCAGGAAATCAGCCAACGCGCCAGCGCGCGGTCGATGTTGTCGGTGCAGATCAGCGACCTGCTCAGCCTCGCGGCGCGTTTTGTCGGTGAGGAACGCGCCCAGCAGAGTTTCATTCGCTTCGCCTATCGCCAGGGCAAGGGTTTCAACCCCAACCAGAACGCCGATAACGACTGGATTGCGCACACCGAACGCCTGTTGGCTGGCGTGCTTGGCGCTTCTTCGACGCGCGCCGTGGTAAAGGCTGCGATTGAAGGTCGGGAAATGCAGCTGGAGGACGTAGTACGCATCGCCGACGAAGCCTCTGAGGTACTGCAGTTCAACCGCGCGCTGCTGCAAGGCGCGATCGAAAACATCACCCAGGGCATCAGCGTGGTCGACCAGTCGCTCAAGCTGGTGGCCTGGAACCGACGCTACCTGGAGTTGTTCAACTACCCCGAAGGCTTGATCAGCGTGGGCCGGCCGATTGCTGACATCATTCGCTACAACGCCGAACGCGGCCTGTGCGGGCCGGGCGAGGCCGAGGTGCACGTGGCGCGACGCCTACACTGGATGCGCCAGGGCCGCGCGCACACCTCCGAGCGGCTGTTTCCGAATGGACGAGTGATTGAGTTGATCGGCAACCCGATGCCCGGCGGCGGGTTTGTCATGAGTTTTACCGACATCACCGCGTTTCGTGAAGCCGAGCAGGCATTGACCGAGGCCAACGAGGGCCTGGAGCGGCGGGTGACCGAGCGCACCCATGAGCTGTCGCAGCTTAACGTGGCGCTGACCGACGCCAAAGGCGTGGCCGAAACCGCCAGCCAGTCGAAAACGCGCTTTTTGGCCGCCGTCAGCCATGACCTGATGCAGCCGCTGAACGCCGCGCGGCTGTTCTCTGCCGCCCTCTCCCACCAGAACGACGGCCTGTCTGCCGACGCCCGGCAGTTGGTGCAACACCTGGACAGTTCGCTGCGCTCCGCCGAAGACCTGATCAGCGACCTGCTGGATATTTCGCGCCTGGAAAACGGCAAGATCAACCCGCAGCGTCAGCCGTTTGTGCTCAACGAGCTGTTTGACACGCTGGGCGCCGAATTCAAGGCGCTGGCCCAAGAGCAAGGCCTGCGTTTCCGGTTGCGCGGCAGCCGCGTGCGCGTAGACAGCGACATCAAACTGCTGCGACGGATTCTGCAGAATTTTCTGACCAACGCCTTCCGCTATGCCGACGGCCCGGTGCTGCTCGGCGTACGCAGGCGCAAGAACGAACTGTGCCTGGAAGTCTGGGACCGTGGCCCCGGCATTCCGCAGGATAAACAGAAGGTGATCTTCGAAGAGTTCAAACGCCTGGACAGCCATCAAACCCGCGCAGAAAAGGGCTTGGGCCTGGGCCTGGCGATCGCCGATGGCTTGTGCCGCGTGCTGGGTCATCGCTTGAGCGTCCGCTCCTGGCCCGGCAAAGGCAGCGTGTTCAGCGTGCGCGTACCGCTGGCGCCTCATCAGGCCAGCCCTCAGGTCAAGGCGGCCCAGGACACCGGGCTGCCGCTGAGCGGCGCGCAGGTGCTGTGTGTCGATAACGAAGAAAGCATCCTGATAGGCATGCGTAGCTTGCTGACACGCTGGGGCTGCGAAGTGTGGACGGCCACCGACCAGGCTCAATGCGCGGCGCTGCTGGCTGACGGGGTACGCCCGCAATTGGCGTTGGTGGATTACCACCTGGACCACGGTGAAACCGGTACTGAGTTAATGGGCTGGCTGCGCGCGCAACTGGCGGAGCCGATTCCAGGGGTGGTGATCAGTGCCGACGGGCGCCCGGAGATGGTGGCCGAGGTGCACGCAGCGGGGTTGGATTACTTGGCCAAACCGGTGAAGCCGGCGGCGTTGCGGGCGTTGCTCAGTCGGCATTTGCCGCTGTAGGAAAGCTTGGCTCAACGCCCGGTGGGAACTGAATTGTGTGGGAGCTGGCTTGCCTGCGATGCAGGCAACTCGGTAGGTCAGTTACACCGTGGTGAGGCTATCGCAGGCAAGCCAGCTCCCACAAAAGCCAGCTGCCCCATTTTTGATCCGGTGTTATTCAGGTACATGCGCCACACCGTCGGCATCGGTCATGGCTTTTTCCAGCAAATCAGACGGCAGGCTTTTACTCGCGCGGGCTCCCAACAGCCTTAATTGCTCGGTACGACTGACCAGGTTCCCGCGCCCATCCGTCAGCTTGTTCCGCGCCGCGCTGTAGGCTTTATCCAACTGTTGCAGACGGTTGCCCACCTCGTCCAGGTCCTGGATAAACAGCACAAACTTGTCGTACAGCCAGCCGGCGCGCTCGGCGATTTCCCGGGCGTTCTGGCTCTGGCGTTCCTGCTTCCACAGGCTGTCGATCACCCGCAGGGTGGCCAGCAACGTGGTTGGGCTGACGATGACGATATGGCGGTCGAACGCTTCCTGAAACAGGTTTGGCTCGGCCTGCAACGCCGCAGAAAACGCCGCCTCAATAGGCACAAACAACAACACAAAATCCAGGCTGTGCAGGCCTTCCAGACGTTTGTAATCCTTACCGGCCAAGCCTTTGACGTGGTTGCGCAGCGACAACACATGCTGCTTCAAGGCCGCCTGACCGATCACGTCATCATCGGCGCCAACGTACTGTTGATAGGCCGTGAGGCTGACTTTGGAGTCGACCACCACCTGCTTGTCGCCTGGCAACATGATCAACACGTCCGGCTGAAAGCGCTCGCCGTCCGGGCCTTTAAGGCTGACCTGAGTCTGATACTCGCGGCCTTTCTCCAGCCCGGCGTGCTCCAGCACCCGCTCAAGGATCAGCTCACCCCAATTACCCTGGGTTTTCTGGCCCTTGAGTGCGCGGGTCAGGTTGGTGGCTTCGTCCGACAGGCGCAGGTTCAGTTGCTGCAGGCGTTCGAGTTCCTTGGCCAGGGAAAAACGCTCACGCGCTTCGTTCTGGTAGCTTTCTTCGACCCGTTTTTCAAACGACTGGATGCGTTCTTTCAAAGGGTCAAGTAGTTGCCCGAGGCGCTCCTGGCTGGTTTCGGCAAAGCGCTGCTCACGCTCATCGAAGATCTTCCCGGCCAGCTCGGCAAACTGTGCCCGCAGCTCGTCACGTGAGCCTTGCAGGTCGGTCAGGCGTTGCTGATGGCTGTCTTGTTGTTCCCGCAGCTCGGCGCGCAAGGCGGCGGACAGCGCATCGAGGCGACGCAGCTCGGTTTCCTTGGCGCTGCGGTCGAGGTTCCAGGCATGGGCGGCGTCACGCGCGTTATCGCGGTCGATCTGCAGCAGTTCGACTTCACGGCGCATGGCGGCCAAGTCAGCTTGTTTTGCGGAGTTGGCCTGGCTCAGGTCGCTGATTTCGTCGCGACTGGCGTCGAGTTGAGCCGCAAGCCCTTCCTGGGCCAGTTGCGCGGTGGCAAGGCGCTCTTCAAGCAATTCCCAACCGGTAGTGCGTGCGGTCAGCCGCCGTTGAATCTGCCAGCACAGCGCCAGTAACGGCACGCCAGCGCCAGCAAGGCCCACGGCAATACTTGTCCAGTCAAAAGCCATCGCCATTTCTGCCATCACGAAAAAGGGAGAGGTTAACGGAGCACAAGGCTAGACGACAGCTCAGTCTTCGACCTGGCCCAATTCGCGCTGAGCGCGACGGTCACCGGCGCGGGCGGCCAGGCGCAGCAGGTCGTGGCCAATGCGGCGGTCGCGGGCGTTGCCGCACTCACGGCACATCAATTCGCCCAAGCGGCTCTGCGCGGCCACGACACCGTGACGGGCCGGTTGCTTGAGCAAACGCCCGGCGAAGTGTTTGACGTTGGTGTGCTGCCCCAGGCGCGGGCTGTCGAGCAGCCATACGGCAACTTTCAAGAACAGCCGCTCGGGTGCGGTAACAGTGTGCGGGGTGTCGGTAACATCGGGTGATACTGAGCGAAACTTCATAAAACACTGTGGGACAGATCGGAAGGCGCGCCACTCTACTCTTTTTTTCCTACAGGTAAAGCTGAAAAAAACCTGCACGCCCGTTCTAGAGCAAGCGCTCGGGACAATCCACAGAAGCTGTGGATAACTCAGTGGACAACCCAGCTTTAACTCGCGCAAAGGCCCATGGAACGGGGGCCGCAGTCAAACTGACGATTTTTTCACCAATAAAAAAAAGCGATACTTTTCATTGACTTAAATTTTCATTGCAGGCAAATGGTGCCGCAACCGGGCACGGGGCCGCGTGTCTACACACCTCGCAACTAATGTGCACAAGTACCCATCCACTGGTTATATGAGCGAGGCTTTTTGCTTCATCTGCGTGGAAAAATGTTACCGGTGGGCCAAAACCGCGGGACTTTTCAAATCTGCTCAGGCTCGCCACACTGGCCGACCCACCACACAACACTGTAAGGGTCGATGAAAGGAATTCTGATATTCGCGCTGCTGTTGTTGGCCATCTGTGCGACCTCACTGGGCATCAACGCGGCACTTCCTTCCCCCGACGGCGCGTTGTTTGCTATCGCCATCCTGCTGTCGGCCGCGTTTACAGCGGCGAGTCTGTGTATCGAACTGGGTGAAGGCAGAATCAATGACATGCGCGACGTGATGAAAGTCATCGAGACCGGCCGCTCCTGGCGTTTGACCCTTGCGGCCTACGGGCTGGGCTGCTCACTGGCGGCGGCGGTCACGGTGCTGGTCTACCGCGGGCTGCTGGGCGGTTGATTGAAGTTTTTTTGCTGGCGCGCTTTCTTTCCCTGTTTCAATCCGTTACTATCCGCCGCGTTAGTACCAAGCTGAAAGTCAATTCTGGTCGAACAACTCCCCTGAACAACACGGGATCGACCACCTCGATGGTTTCCAGGTATCACTTGCGACGACACTGCCTTTGAACAAGCAAAGGGTGTCGCTAAGTCTCAATACTCTGACCGAACCAGCCTGCAAATTGATCAGGATCTTCACCCTGGGCCCAGAACCTTTGCCCCTGTTGTGTTGCCTGCCCTCCTAAGTACCTACCTGCCAGCCCAAGCGCGCCTAACTTATTAGCGCTTCAAACTGGCTGCTTTGTTCCAGTCGGGTTCTTCGTTCGATCAATGGTGATCAACGTCACTGGAACGTTTTAACGTTGCACGGTTCTTAACCGTGTCATTTGTAGGAACACCAATAATTATGTCGACTATCCACACTCAGGATGCCATTCGCACCCTCACCAGCGCTTTTGCCCCAATGAACTGCCTGATCATGGCCGCTCGCAAAGGCTGCTTCAGCTTCACCCTGGTCAACGAACACGGCATCGCTCGTCACAGCGAACGCCTGTACCCCGATCAATACTCCAGCGCAGAGCCGCTGCAGGCCGTGATCGAGCGTACCCGTCAGGCACTGGTTGCCTGATCGACCCGAGTCGCTGAAACACAAAAAACCCTGTTTAAAACACAGGGTTTTTTATTGCCTGAAATTTAGGTCTGGCGCACGTTTACTAAGTTCAAATAGATATAAACGTTATAACTGAATGAAGAAGATGTTTTAAAAACAGTCCTTTACAGCACAAATATGACACTACACTTCAACTCAAGCGGCGTGATCCGCTTGCGACGGGCCTGAGATCCGATTCACAGCTGCCAAGCCCTCCCTCTCGGGCACCGTCGACCACTTTCATGGACCGAGGCTTGTATAAGTATCGCCGCCAGTGAATTGTGTCGTTATGTGATCAGGCCGACGTTGATGTACCTCGGTTGCCATAACCAGACGGCTGAATCCCTGCTGCTGGGCATCGCTGCCAGCCAGTCGGAATTAGGCTCCGCCTTGCATGACCGGCGCGGTCATGGCCTGTACAGCATCACCGAACCCCGCCACCGCGCCCTCTGGGACAACTACCTGGCGCTGGACCCCGAGCGCGCCAGCCTGGTGCGCGGGCTGGCCAGCCAACATGCATTCCTCAGCGCGCCCCAGCTGGAACTCACGGTTAACTTGCGCTACGCCACGGCCATCGCCTGGCTTCTGGTCGAACAACAGCGCCCTGCGCTACCGCCGCCCGGCGACGTGCTGGCCATGGCACGTATCTGGAAAGAAATATTTCACCCTCAAGGACGGCTGCGGGATTTCACCCACGCCTGGAAAACCTGTGTTTCACCCCTGAATCAGGTCACTTGTTGATCGGGCGTCTTGCAAGATTCGGCTAAAGACGGTGAATCTGGTCTGATTGTCCTACAAAAAGGCTCTATCTCCTGCATTACAGCCTATAGCGCGAACTTAAAATTATTGTTACTTTCCGCAGCGGTGATCACCACGGAGTTCTAATAATGAAAAAAGTAATGCTCAAGACCACACTTAGCCTCGCCGTTGCCATGGCATCTTCCCAACTGTTCGCAAGCGGCTTCGCCCTTAACGAACAAGACGTCGCCGGCATGGGTACGGGTTTCGCCGGCCGCTCTTCTTCTGCCGATAACGCCAGCACTGTTTATGGTAACCCTGCCGGTATGGCTCGCCTTGACGGCCAGCAAATCACCGGTGGTGTCGCAGCCATTGACGCGACCACCGACATCAAAGACGCCAGCGGTCGCTCCCGCGGCAGCAACAAAGGCGACATGGTGCCGTTCACCGCTGTTCCGTTTGGTTTCTACACCAATAAACTCAATGATCAGTGGGCTGTCGGCTTTGGTGTCTACGCACCGTTCGGCCTGAAGACTGACTACGAACGCGGCTTCCAGGGCCGGGCTTTTGGCAACAAGAGCGAAGTGGCGGTCATCACTTTCCAGCCGACTATCAGCTACGCCTTCAATGACAAGGTGTCGATCGGTTTTGGCCCGACCATCAACCGCATCACCGGCACGCTGGAATCGCAGCCAAACCTGGGCCTGCTGCCACTGCCTGGCCTGGCGGGCACCGGTGACAACAAAATCAAAGTCAAAGGCGACGACACTGCCCTTGGGTTCAACGCCGGTATCCTGGTGCAAGCCACTGACACCACCCGCGTCGGCCTGACCTACCACTCGAAAGTTAAATACAAACTCGAAGGCCACACCGACGTCACCCCTGGCACTGGCGTTCCAGCGGCCTACCTGGGTGCCGGTCGCTACGACGCCTCGCTTAAAGTTGACACCCCTGAATCCTGGGACGCGTCGGTCACTCAAGACCTGAGCGATGCGTGGAAGGTTTACGGTGGTGCGACCTGGACGCGCTGGAGCCGCCTGAAAGACATCACCGTCAACAACGAAGGCGTGACCCGTGCAGGCGGTGCGCTCGCACCTCAGATCGTCGGCCGCATCTCGGAACCGCAAGACTGGCACGACACCTGGGCTTACGCGCTGGGTACTTCGTATCAGGTCACCAAGCAAGTGGTGCTGCGTACCGGTCTGACCTTCGACCAGTCGCCGACCAACAACACTGATCGTTCGCCGCGCATTCCTACCGGCGACCGGACCATCTTCAGTGTCGGCCTGGGCTATGCGGTGATGGATAACATGACCGTCGACCTGGCTTACTCCTACCTCAAGGAAGAGCCAGTGAAGGTTAACAAGCAGAACGCGCTGGGCCAGACCTACGCGTCGAAGTACGAAAACAGCGCCAACGGTTTCGGCCTGGGCGTGACGTACAAGTTCTGATGTAAACCGATAAAAAAGCCCCGCTCTCCTGCAAGGGAGGCGGGGCTTTTTAGCGCGCGCCAATCAGGGTTTGGAAGCCAGCGCTTGTTCCACTGCCTTGATCAATTCCGGGCTGTCCGGCTTTGTCAGGCTGGAGAAATTGGCAATCACCTTGCCTTGGCGATCCACTACATACTTATAGAAATTCCACTTCGGCGCGCTGGTCTGCTGCGCCAACACCTTGAACAGGTTCACCGCATCCGGCCCCTTGACCTTCTGTGGCTCGGTCATGGTGAAGGTCACGCCGTAATTGACGTAACACACCTTGGCGGTTTCCTCGCCGGTTTTGGCTTCCTGTTTGAAGTCGTCGGACGGTACGCCGATCACTTCCAGCCCCTGGCCTTTATAGCGCTGATACAAGGCTTCGAGGCCTTTGAACTGCGGCGCAAACCCGCAGAAGCTGGCGGTATTGACGATCACCAGCGGTTTGCCGGCAAAGCGCTGGCACAGGTCGATGGATTCTTTGGCGCGAAGCTTGGGCAATTGGCCCTCAAGCAACGGTGGGCAGTTGGCAGCCATCGCAACACTGCCAATGGCCATCAGGACGGGTACAGCGAGCCAGCGCATTTGCATGTCGAAGGTCCTTGAAATTCTTCAGTTCATGAACTTAACAGATCGACATGCCCAGTTGCATCAACGCAAGGCCACCGTGTTGCCAACCCCACCAGGCCAGCAACAACAGGACCAGCCCTGCTGCCAGCGCCAAACACCGCACCGTCATACTCATGCCGCCTCCATCTGCGCCTGCAAGCGTGCCACCGGCCGCTCGCGCACAGGCCAATTCAGGGCCGCCGCCAGCACACTCAACAGCACGGCTACTTGCCAGATCAAATCGTAGTTACCGGTTCGATCATAGACCACCCCGCCCAACCAGCCGCCGAGGAACGAACCCAACTGGTGGAACAGGAACACAATCCCACCGAGCATCGAGAGGTTTCGCACTCCAAACAGCGTCGCGACCGTACCGTTGGTCAGTGGCACGGTGGACAGCCACAGGAAGCCCATGGCCATGCCGAACAGGTAAGCCGTGATTTCTGTCACCGGTGCCCACAGGAACAATACGATCACCACCGCGCGCAGCAGGTACAACGCCGTGAGCAAACGCGGTTTGGACATGCGCCCGCCGAGCCAGCCGGCGGTGTAGGTGCCGAACACATTAAACAGGCCGATCAAGGCCAGCACCGTGGTGCCGACTCTTGCCGGCAGATGCTGGTCCACCAGATACGCGGGCAAGTGCACACCGATAAACACCACCTGAAAACCACACACGAAAAAGCCGAACGCCAACAGCCAGAACCCGGAGTGGGAACCTGCCTCCTTCAGCGCTTCGCGCAGGGTTTGCTGGCCGACACTGACCGGCAGCGGTTTGTCCTTGAGCATCGCCACCAGCGGCAGGATCAGCGCCACCATCAGGCCCAGCACCAGCAAGGCGGCTGACCAGCCGAGCCAACTGATCAGGCCTAAAGTGCCCGGCACCATGGCGAACTGGCCAAAAGACCCGGCGGCGCTGGCGATGCCCATGGCCATGCTGCGTTTTTCCGGCGCGACAGCGCGGCCGACGACACCCAGAATGACCGAGAACGAGGTGCCCGACAGGCCGATGCCAATCAGCAACCCCGCGCTGAGCGACAGCGACCACGCCGAATCAGACATGCCCATCAGCACCAGTCCGACGGCATACAGCACCCCGCCGACAAACACTGCTTTGGCCGCGCCGAAACGGTCAGCCAGGGCGCCGGTAAACGGCTGCGCCAGGCCCCAGATCAGGTTCTGCAAGGCAATCGCAAAGGCGAACGTCTCACGGCCCCAGCCAAATTCGCTGCTCATCGGCGCCAGAAACAGGCCGAAGCCATGCCGCACACCCAGCGACAACGCCAGGATCAGCGCACTCCCCACAAGAACCCAGCCACTGGCGCGCCACATCGAGGTCATTTGTTATTCTCCGCTCGCGGGTATATACCCGCTTGTAGTCGAACAAAACCGCGCTCAGGCGAGTTCGTCCAGCAAGGCCAACAGGGTTTCGCGTTTTTCCGCGCCCAGTCGATCGATCAATTTTTGTTGTGCCGCTTCCCACGCCGGTAGAGCTGCCGTCAGGCGCTCTTCACCCGCTTCAGTCAATTGCACCAAACGGTTTCGCAGGTCATCCCCCTCGACCAACCGCACCAGGCCTTCGCCTTCGAGCACGCGCAAATTGCGGCCCAGAGTGCTGCGATCCAGACCCATGGCGTCGGCCAGGCTGGAAATACTCGGTTGGTCGAGACGCTGCAGATTGCACAGCAGAGAATACTGGGCAACGTTGATCCCGAAGCCGTCGAGAGCGCCGTCGTAATGCCTGCTGACGCCACGGGCGGCACGTCGCAGGTTGGTGCATAAACATTGGGAGGCAAGCATTGAGCGTGTATATACCCGGAATTATGGAATTGCAAGCAAGCGTTACAGCGCCAGACCGACCAGAACCGCAGTTTCCAGCAGTTCCAACAGGGCGCCCGCGGTGTCGCCGGTGGTGCCGCCCAACCGATTGACCATCAACTGGCGCAGCCACACAAAACACACGGCAGCGAGCAAGACGGCGATGCCACCGTTGAAACCGCCGATCAAAATGCACGCGAGGCCACTGAGGATCAGCACCTGCTGGCCGACAACTCTTGGTAAATGATCCGACAACGCCTGACCCAAACCGCCTTCGCGCACGTAGCGCGTGGTGAGAAACAGCGCGAGCATTGAAGCGCGTCCGATCAACGGCGCGAGGATCAGCGCCGCGCCGTTGTGCTGCTCGATCAGCGCCACCAGCGCCGTGAACTTGAGCAGCAACACCAGGCCCAGCGTAACCACTGCGATCGGGCCGCTGCGCGGGTCTTTCATGATGGTCAGCGTGCGTTCGCGGTCGCCGAAGCCGCCGAGCCAGGCATCGGCACTGTCGGCCAGGCCGTCCAGGTGCAAACCGCCACTGAGCAGCACCCAGGCCGTCAGTAACAACGCGGCGTGCAGCAACAGCGGTGCGCCTATCAACAGCGTGTTGAGGCCCCATAACAGCAGCCCGAACAGCACGCCCACAAGCGGGTAAAACAGCAACGAACGGCCGATTTCCTGGGACTGCGGCATGCCCGGCAACTTGATGGGCAGGCTGCTGAGAAATTGCAGGGCAATGAAGAACGGCAGCATCTTCAGACACCTTCCTTTAACGCGCCGCAGGCCTCGACCTGCAAGCTGAACAGGCTGCCGTGCCCGACTTCGACATTCAGCAATTGCTCCCGAGGCAAACCCCTCGCGCGTGCCAGCAGCAGACGCATCACGCCACCGTGGCTGATCAGCAACACCCGCTCGCCGGCATACGCCTGATGCAGGCGTGAGACGGCGCCCAAAACACGCTCGGAAAAATCGCTGACAGGCTCGCCATCGGGCGGCGTGAAGCTGTAGGGGTCGGCCCAAAACAGGCCAAGCCCTTCAGCGTCGGTTTCCATCAGCGCGGCTGCGCTCTGCCCTTCCCAGGCACCGAAGTGTAATTCTTGCAGATCTTTTTCGAGGCTGACCGGCACGTCGCGCCGTGCACCCAATTCCTGCGCAAACAGTGCGCAACGCTGCAACGGCGAGCTGACCAACCGGTCCCATGGCCCCTGCTCCACCACGGCGGCGCGCATCTGCTCCCAACCCTTGGCGGTCAACGCATCATCAAGGCTGCCGCGCAAGCCGCCACCCAACTCGGTTTCGCCGTGGCGCAGCAGGTCCAGGCGCAAGGTCATGCCGGACGATCTGCCACGGCGGCTTCGGCGAACGTTGCCATCTGCCCATGCAGCGCACAGGCCAGGCGCAGCACGGGCACCGCCAGCGCCGCACCACTGCCTTCGCCCAGGCGCAAGCCGAGTTCGAGCAGTGGCTGGGCGTCGAGGTGTTGCAGCACATGACGATGGCCCGGCTCGGCACCCCGATGGCCAAACAGCAGCCAACCGCGCGACGCCGGGTTCAGGCGCGTGGCGACCAGTGCGGCGACGGTGCAGATAAAACCATCCACCAGCACGGCGATGCCTTCCTGGGCACAGGCCAGGTAGGCGCCGACCAGTGCAGCAATTTCAAAACCGCCTAGATTGAACAGGGTTTGCAGCACGTCATCGCGTTGCCCGGCATGCCGTGCCAATGCGCGCTCGATCACCGCCACTTTGCGGCTGACGCCTTCGGCATTCAGGCCCGTGCCGGGGCCTGTGAGGTCACTCACTTGGCAATCGAGCAAGGCACACGCCAGCGCGCTCGCCGCCGTGGTGTTGCCGATGCCCATCTCGCCACCGATAAACAACTGCGCACCGGATTCACGCGCCCGCAGCACGCTGTCTCGACCCGCTTGCAGCGCCAGCTGCCCCTGAGCCACAGTCATCGCCGGGCCGTGAACAAAATTGGCCGTGCCCGCCCCGATATTCAGGTGACGCACGCCCGGTAAATCCAGCGACGGCGTGACCGTGCCGAGGTCGACCACCTCCAGTTGCGCACCCAACTGCCGCGCCAACACACTGATGGCCGCGCCGCCGCTGACAAAGTTATGCAGCATCTGCCCGGTCACTTCCTGCGGGAACGCCGACACGCCCTCCGCCACCACGCCGTGGTCACCGGCAAAAATCGCGATCCACAGCCGATCCACCGACGGCTTGACCTGGCCTTGCAAGCCGGCCAATTGCACCGCCAGTGCTTCCAGCTGGCCGAGGGAGCCGGCCGGTTTAGTCAATTGCTGCTGACGCGCCAGCGCCTGTTCATGCGCCGAAACATCAATGGTTTTGCAAGGGTTGAACCACCAGGAGTCAGTCATAACGCGATACCTTTCAATGTCAGGGGCAGGCCGGCAACCGTCAGGACAACACGCTGACACCGCTCGGCCAGGGCTTGATGCAGCCAACCGGCTTCATCCACATAGCGGCGAGTCAATTCGCCCAGCGGCACGACACCGAGACCGGTTTCGTTGCTGACAAAAATGATTTCACCCGGCAGCGACGCCAGGGTTTCCAACAACTGATCACGTTCCACCGCCAGGCGCGCCGGGTCTTCCAGCATCAACAGATTGGTGAGCCAGAGGGTCAGGCAATCCACCAACAGGCAGCGATCCGCCGCGGCGTTTTCACGCAGCACCCGCGCCAGTTCGACAGGCTCCTCGATCAACCCCCAAGCGTCAGGCCGACGCTGACGATGCAGAGCGACGCGCTCATTCATCTCCCCATCCAGCGGCTGGCTGGTGGCGATGTAAACGACCGGCAAACCGCTGTCGCTGGCGAGCTTTTCGGCAAGACGGCTCTTGCCGGAACGGGCCCCGCCGAGAATTAATTGAAGCATGTGCACGTTCCTTTATCGGCTGGATCAGAGCTTGAGGATGGGACTGCCGACTGTGGCGTGTCAGCTGAAAACGAGGCGCGGCCATCGCAGGCAAGCCAGCTCCCACAGAAAAGCCAGTTCCCACACAATCTGCTTTTGATCCAACCACTCAGGTCGGCTCTCAGGCCGCCGTGCTTGTGATTTTGATTTTGATTTTGATCTGAGACGCCCCGTAAACCACGCTGGCCGAACGCAGGCTTGAATCCGTGGGTAACCCGGCAGGACGCCGGGTTAGCCGTGCTGGGCCAAGGATGGCCCATCACGGCGGCCCACGGATTCAAGTCGGAGTGAGGGCACACCGAGCCTAAGCGAGGTGCCGAGTGGTGGGGCGAAGGCCTTTTGGTTACTTTTGGGCCTTTCCAAAAGTGACCCGCTGTAAGAGCGGAACCATCAGCCGCCGTTACCGCAGCAACGGATATGCCCACCGCAAGGCCGCCTTCGCGAGCAAGCCCGCTCCCACAGTTGAAATGCGGCGTGTCAGCTGAAAACGGGGCGCGGCCATCGCAGGCAAGCCCGCTCCCACAGTTGGCCATCAGATTCCACATAACGTGCGCAACAAAGTGGTATCGAGGTGGTTTTCTACTAAATCCGCCAACCGCTCGATGTCGCGCTCGCGCAGAGCGTGGTAATCCACCTCCTGCACGTCCTGCAACCCAGCCCAGCGCAACAACGCACTGCACGCCGCAGGCGTCTCAAACAAACCATGCAGGTAAGTCCCAAGAATCTGCCCATCCGCACTCTGAGCACCGTCGCTGCGGCCATCGTCCAGCAACACCGCAGCCCGGGACAACGCATCGCCAGACGTCACACCGGCATGAATCTCATACCCACTGACCTCGGCATCTTCAAGCAATAACCGCCCGCGCACATTGCGCAGTTGCTTCTCTTCTTCAAGGGTCGTACTGAACGCCAACAGCCCCAACCCTTCACTGGACCCGCAAGGCCCCTCCAGCCCGAGAGGGTCATGCACCTGCTCGCCAAGCATCTGCAAGCCGCCGCAAATACCGAGCACCTTGCCGCCATAACGCAAATGCCGCGCCACGGCGGTGTCCCACCCATTGGCGCGCAAATACGCCAAATCACTGCGCACACTTTTCGAGCCCGGCAAAATAATCAGGTCCGCCGCAGGGATCGCCTGCCCCGGCCCGACAAACTGCAAATCTACCTGCGGATGCAAACGCAGCGGGTCAAAATCGGTGTGGTTGCTGATACGCGGCAACACTGGCACTACCACCTTGAGCACCTGCGCCGCCTTGTCGATCTGACGCCTGTCGATACCGTCTTCAGCCTCCAGATGCAGGTCCATCACATACGGCAACACACCCACCACCGGTTTGCCGGTGCGCGCTTCCAGCCAATCAAGCCCCGGTTGCAGCAGCGCGATATCGCCGCGAAAGCGGTTGATGATGAACCCCTTGACCCGCGCCTGCTCAGTGGGCGACAGCAACTCAAGGGTGCCGACCAAATGGGCAAACACCCCGCCACGGTTGATATCGGCGATCAACAACACCGGGCAATCCACCGCCTCGGCAAAGCCCATATTGGCGATGTCATTGGCGCGCAGGTTGATCTCCGCCGGGGAGCCCGCGCCTTCTACCATCACCACCGGGTACGCTTCGCTTAACCGCGCGTGGGAAGCCAGCACCGCCTGCATCGCGATAGCTTTGTAGTCGTGATAGGCCACCGCATTCATGCTGGTGACGGCACGGCCGTGGATGATCACTTGGGAGCCGGTGTCGCTGTTGGGCTTGAGCAGCACCGGGTTCATGTCGGTGTGCGGCGCCAGGTTGGCGGCCTGGGCCTGCACAGCCTGGGCGCGGCCGATTTCGCCGCCCTCGGCGGTGACCGCGCTGTTGAGCGCCATGTTCTGTGGTTTGAACGGCACGACCGCCACACCCTGGCGCACCAGCCAACGGCACAACGCAGTGACCAGGGTGCTTTTGCCGGCATCGGAAGTGGTGCCCTGCACCATCAACGTAGTCATGAGACTTCCTTGTAGGCGGCCAGCGCTTCATCGAGTCGCAGCCACTGCGCCTCGGTGTCGGGCAAACCGAAACGCACACTGCTGTCATGAATAAACAAGCGCAACAGAATGCCGCGCTGGGCCATGAATTCGTGCAGCCGTTCGGCGTGGGGGGTGATCAGCCATTGAAACAAGGCGCAGCCGCCGTGGGGTTGAAAGCCGTGGCGCTCAAGCAGCTCAAACAAACGCTGGCCGGCTTCGATACAGCGAAGACGTTGGCGTGTGTGCCCAGCAGTATCGCGCAAGCACGCTTGGCCGATTACCCGCGTCGGCCCGCTGACGGCCCATGGCCCGACCTGTTCGGCGAGCAACTTGAGCAACCTGCGCTCGGCCAGCACGAAGCCCAGGCGCACACCAGCCAGGCCAAAGAACTTACCGAAGGAACGCAGCACAATCAGCCCGACTTGATGGGCGTGGCTCGCCAGGCTCAGTTGTGGAGTGACGTCCATAAACGCTTCGTCCACCACCAACCAGCCGCCGCGCTGCGCCAGCCGCGAGTGCCAATCGAGCAGGCGCTGCGGCGCCAGGCTCAACCCCGTGGGGTTGTTGGGGTTGACCACCACCAGCACGTCGAGGCCGTCGAGGAAGAAGTCGACTTCCTGTTCCTGCACCTCACGCACCACGTACCCGGCACGGCGCCAGGCTTCGGCATGCTCGGCATAACACGGCGACAGCACGCCGACCTTGCCGGTGCGACGCAGGCGTGGCAACAGCTGAATCGCGGCCTGGGAACCTGGCACCGGCAACACATGGGCGGCGCCGTAATATTCGCTGGCGGCTTTCTCCAGGCCATCATCGGTTTCCGGCAACCTTGCCCAGGCGCGTAGAGGAATTTCGGGGATCGGCCACGGCCTTGGCGCCAGGCCGCTGGACAGGTCGAGCCAGTCGGCCTCGGCTATCCCGTACTGCATCGCCGCCTTGCGCAGCCGGCCACCGTGTTCAAGCATAAAATTGCGCCCCTGTACAAAGGATCAGCAGCCATAACCATACGCCGCGCTGCACCAGTTGCCAGCCTCGGTCGATGGCATCGGCATCGGCTGCCGGGCCTTCTCCCAGTGGCGGGCGCTGATGCAACTCGCCGTGATAAATCGCCGCGCCGCCCAACTCGACACCCAGTGCACCGGCGCCCGCCGCCATCACCGGCCCGGCATTCGGGCTGTCCCACGTCGGGCCTTGAGTGCGCCAGCATTTGAGTGCCAGTCGGGTGTTGCCCAATACCGCGTAGGTCAACGCCACCAGACATGCAGGAATGTAGTTCAGCACGTCGTCGATTTTGGCCGCTGCCCAGCCGAAGCGTTCGAAGCGTTCGTTGCGATAGCCCCACATGGCGTCGAGGGTGTTGCTCAAGCGATAGAGGACCACGCCCGGCACACCGGCGACCACAAACCAGAACAGCGCGGCAAACACCGCATCGCTGCCGTTCTCCAACACTGATTCGGTGGCGGCGCGGGCGACTTCGGTGCTGTCCAGTTCAGTGGTCTGGCGGCTGACCAAATAGCTCACGCGTTTGCGCGCTTCGTCCAGGTCGTCGCTGCGCAGGGCCTGGGCCACCGGGATCACGTGTTCACCCAGGCTGCGCATGCCAAGGGCGCAGTACAACGCCAGAATTTCCAGCACCCAGCCGATGTACGGCGCCCACGACAAGGCGGTGGCCAGCAATGTCAGCGGCACAACAGCGATAAACCACGCGGTCACGCCATGGCTGCGCCAGCCACGGCCGCCGGCATTGAAACGTTTCTCGATGCGCCCGGCGAAATTGCCGAACGCCACCAGCGGATGCCAGCGTTTGGGCTCGCCCAGCAACGCGTCCAGTGCCACTGCCGCGACACACAGCAAGGCCACACTCATTGACTCACTCCCCACACATTTTCATACAACATGTCACTCAGCGGCCGTGGTTCGGTCCAGCCTTCGAGCTGCAACATCGGTGCCGGGTAGAAGGCCTCAACCGGCCCCAGACACAACACCGCCAGGGGTTTTGCGCCGGGCGGCAAGCCCAGCAAGTCGGCCAGGGCCTGAGGCTCGAACAGCGAGACCCAGCCCATGCCAAGGCCTTCTACGCGCGCCGCCAGCCACAGATTCTGGATCGCACAGGACAGCGAAGCCATGTCCATTTCCGGCAAGGTGCGACGACCAAAGATATGACGCTCGCGATCATCCATCAGCGCCGCTACCAACACTTCGGCGCAGTCATGAATACCTTCGACCTTGAGCTTCATAAACGCGTCGGAGCGCTCGCCGAGGGCTTCGGCGGTACGGATGCGCTCTTCCTCCACCAACTGCTGAATTTTCCCACGCAGTTGTCGGTCGCTGATGCGAATGAAGCGCCAGGGCTGCATCAAGCCGACGCTGGGCGCCTGATGTGCCGCCTGGAGCAGGCGGTGCAACAACTCGGGAGCGACAGTGCCACCGGTGAAGTGGCGCATGTCGCGGCGTTCGGCGATGGCGCGGTAGACGGCCTGGCGGTCGGCTTGGGGGAAGGCGTTGTCGGTCATGGCCCTATCGCGGGCAAGCCCGCTCCCACAGTTGACCGAGTTGAAACCCCCTCCAGTGTGGGAGCTGGCTTGCCTGCGATGGCGGCCTCCCGATCAGGCGCAAACAATGCGGCCACAGCCGCCGGATTCGACGGGAAGTAAAAGTGTACATAGGACGCCGTCATCCGCCCCTGCCGATAAACCGCCTCGGCACCGCGCCCGCCATTCGGGCTCACGCCACGGGCAATCGGCTCCCACTCGGTGCTGGTCAGCGAATGGTGATAGGTGTGGCCACGCAATACACCTTCCGGCAGCTCGACGCTTTGCAGCGCCAGGGCCGCCAGTTTTTTCTGCATCACCGCATCGCCTTGCAGCAGGCCAACCAGCTCGGCGCGGGTACCGTCGACATCGGTGAGCGAATCGAGCAGATAGAGCATGCCACCACACTCGGCCAGCAACGGTTTGCCGGCGGCGTGATGGGCACGAATCGCATCGAGCATCGGGGTATTTTCCGACAGCGCCGTGTGGTGCAGTTCCGGGTAACCACCGGGCAGATAGAGGCTGTCGGCGTCGGGCAATTTGCGGTCGTGGATCGGCGAGAAGAAGTGCAACTCGGCGCCCATCGCCCGCAACAGGTCGAGGCTGGCGCCGTAGGTGAAGGCAAAGGCTTCGTCGCGGGCCACAGCAATGCGCACGCCCGTGAGCAACGGCTCGGCCTTGATTACTTCGGGTGCGGCAAAGGTCACCGGCGGCGGCACGGCGACTTCGCAACTGCTGCCCAGCGCTTGAGCGGCGGCGTCCAGGCGCACGTCGAGGTCATTCAGTTCGCTGGCTTGCACCAGGCCCAGATGACGGCTGGGCAATTCGATACCGGTTTCTCGAGACAACGCGCCGTACCAGCGCAAGCCTTCAGTCAGGCTGCCTTCCAGCAGTTGCGCGTGGCGCAGGGTGCCGACGCGGTTGGCCAGCACGCCTGCAAATGGCAGGTCGGGTTGATAACGCGCCAGGCCCAGGGCCAGCGCGCCAAAGGTTTGAGCCATGGCCGTGCCGTCGATCACGCCGAGTACCGGCACGCCGAAGTGGCGCGCCAGGTCTGCACTGGACGGCGTGCCGTCGAACAGGCCCATCACGCCCTCGATCAGGATCAGGTCGGCCTCACCTGCGGCTTCCCACAGCAAACGACGGCTTTCCTGTTCGCCGACCATCCACATGTCCAATTGATACACCGGCGCACCGCTGGCGCGCTCGTGAATCATGGGGTCGAGAAAGTCCGGCCCGCATTTGAACACCCGCACCTTGCGCCCCAGATTGCGGTGCAAGCGCGCGAGTGCGGCGGTGACGGTGGTTTTGCCCTGGCCGGACGCCGGTGCGGCGATCAGGACAGCCGGGCAATGACGGGGCTGATTCAAAGTTCGACGCCCTTCTGTGCCTTGATCCCGGCCTGGAACGCGTGCTTGAGCATGCCCATTTCGGTGACGGTGTCGCCCAGTTCAATCAGCTCAGGCTTGGCGCCACGGCCGGTGACCACCACGTGCTGCATCGGCGGGCGGGCTTGCAGGTCGCTGAGCACCTGGTCGAGGTCGAGATAGCCGTGCTTGAGGGCGATGTTCAACTCGTCCAGCACTACCATGCCGATGGCAGGGTCTTGCAGCAGTTCGCGGGACACGGCCCACGCGGCTTCGGCGGCGGCGATGTCGCGCTGGCGGTCCTGGGTTTCCCAGGTAAAGCCTTCGCCCATCACGTGGAAACGCACTTGTTCGGGGAAGCGACGGAAGAACATCTCTTCACCGGTGCTGTGGCGGCCCTTGATGAACTGCACCACGCCGCACTGCATGCCGTGGCCCATGGCGCGGGCGAGCATGCCAAACGCCGAGCTGCTCTTGCCTTTGCCGTTGCCGGTGAGCACCAGCAGCAATCCGCACGCGTTGGGAGAATTGGCGATGCGCTCGTCGATCACGGCTTTTTTACGCAGCATGCGCGCCAGGTGGCGTTCGTCGCGGTCGGGGGAATCAGTCATGGCAGCTCTCCGTTGGGGCTGGACAAAAACGGCGGGCAGGAAAAAGACAAAACAGACAGCCAAGCATCGCCCACCGTGATGCTGTTGGATGATCCAGGCCGGTCTCCGGGCTCATGAGTGGCGCTCTCCTAGAGAGGGCAACCGACGATGCGCCTTCCCATATCGCGTGCGATACAGTGGCAAAAGCACCGTTTTCACTCATTTACCGTTGCGGGGGCAGCGCCGGAATTGCGGCAGCACTGTGTACAAGTGCGCTCACTCACCGGCTTCCCTGTTTCACTCTGTCGACCCACGGGCCACAGAGCACCTGGAACAAGCCGCGAAGGTTAGTGGGTTGGGGGTGGAGCGTCAATTAAAGCTGGCCTTGCACTTGAACCATCCCACTGCCGCACTCCTCTACCCTTACAGGTATTCAGGAGAAAACCATGCATAAAACAAGACTTGCCCTACTGATCATGGTCGCCGGCACCCTCGCCGCCTGCGGTGAAAGCTCTACCTTGCAGGTGTCCGACGGCACCGGGCCTTCGCCCAAATTGCCGGAGCCGAACAAAACCCTGATCCCCACCGTGAACATCGCCCCGGCGATTGGCTGGCCTGATGGCATGAAGCCGACTGCCGCCGCAGGCACCCAGGTGGCTGCGTTTGCCGAAGGGCTCGATCACCCGCGCTGGCTGTATGTGTTGCCGAACGGCGATGTGCTGGTGGCCGAAACCAATGCACCACCCAAGCCGGATGATTCCGCAGGCATTCGTGGCTGGGTGATGGAGAAGGTCATGGGTCGCGCCGGTGCCGGCGTGCCGAGCCCGAACCGCATCACGCTGCTGCGCGATGCCGACCACGACGGCGTGGCCGAAACCCGCACGGTGTTTTTGGAGAACCTGAATTCGCCCTTCGGCATGACCCTGGTGGGCAATGATCTGTATGTGGCGGATTCGGACAAGCTGCTGCGCTTTCCCTACCAACCGGGCGAAACCGCGATCAAGGCAGCTGGCACCAAGGTCGTCGACCTGCCAGGTGGCAGCATCAACCACCACTGGACCAAAAACGTGGTGGCGAGCAAGGACGGCAGCAAGCTGTACGTGAGCGTTGGCTCCAACAGCAACGTCGGCGAGAACGGCCTGGCGGCCGAAGAAGGTCGGGCGGCGATCTGGGAAGTGGACCGTGCCACGGGCCAGCACCGCATTTTCGCCTCAGGCCTGCGTAACCCCAACGGCATGGCCTGGGAACCGCAAAGCGGCAAGCTGTGGACCGCAGTGAATGAACGCGACGAGATCGGCAGCGACCTGGTGCCGGACTACATCACGTCGGTCAAGGATGGCGCGTTCTATGGCTGGCCGTTCAGTTACTACGGGCAGCATGTGGATGTGCGGGTAAACCCGCAGAGCCCGGAACTGGTGGCCAAGGCGATTGCGCCGGATTACGCCGTGGGCCCGCATACCGCATCGCTGGGCCTGACGTTCGCCGAGGGCAGCAAACTCCCTGCGCAGTTCAGCAACGGCGCGTTTATCGGCCAGCACGGTTCGTGGAACCGCAAGCCGCACAGTGGCTACAAGGTGATTTTCGTGCCGTTCGAAGGAGGCCAGCCTAAAGGGCAGCCGGTGGATGTGCTGACCGGGTTCCTCGACAAGGACGAGAAAGCCATGGGCCGGCCGGTAGGCGTAGTAATTGATCAGCAGGGGGATTTGCTGGTGGCAGATGATGTGGGGAATAAGGTGTGGCGGGTGTCGGCGGTTAAATAGCCGATTTCAAGCACCACACAAAGCAAATGTGGGAGCTGGCTTGCCTGCGATTGCATCGCCGCAGTGGCACTGAGACACCAAGGTGACTGCATCGCAGGCAAGCCAGCTCCCACACTGGTCTCTGTGTGCCTTTACGGATTACGCGCCAGATTGGCTGGCAACACGCGCTTGGCGCTCAGGTAGGCATTCTGCCAATACGCTTTGGACAAGGTGTCCAGCTTCACCGTACCGCCCGTCTGCGGCGCATGCACAAAGCGGCCTTCGCCCACGTAGATCCCGGCGTGACTCACTCGAGAACCACCACCCGTAGCGAAGAACAGCAAGTCACCGGTTTGCAGGTTTTGCTCGCTGACGTCTTGCGCACGCATCACGATCAGTTCACGGGTAGTACGCGGCAAGGAGATCCCGGCGGCGTCGCGGAACACAAAACCGATCAGGCCGCTGCAATCAAACCCGGAGTCCGGCGTATTACCGCCCCAACGATACGGCGTGCCGACCAGGCCCAGCGCGCGAAAAAGCACGTCTTCAGCCGCAGGCGAATAGTTTTGGACGGAATAATTGAACACCGGCTTGGGCTTGACTGCTACAGGAGCAGCGGGCGGCGGCGGACGGTTGGCGCAGGCGCTGAGGAGCGCGGCGCAAACGAGAAGAATGAGGCGGGCCGAGGTCGACATGTGCAGAACAATCCTGGTCTGGATGCGGCTTTCGCTGCCGAAGGCTGAAAACCAGAACGCGCAAGCAAAGCTCGCGCGAACGGATTCCAACAACATCCAGGGATTCTAGCGCTTACACATCAAACTTCAAGTATCACTTTAACTTTACTTACTAGCGGTAACCGTCGTCGGGGCCATGGCGAGTGCGCGCTTGGCTTCAATGAAGGTTTTGCTCCAGTAGCTGTCACCCAGGTTGTCGACGCGAACACCACCACTGCGACGGCTGCTGGAGTGAATAAACTGGTTATCGCCCAAGTAGATACCGGCGTGGCTGACACGGCCACGGCCTGCTGTACTGAAGAAAAGCAGATCACCGGGCTTGAGGTTGTTGCGTGCGACCAACGGTGCATCCACGTTGATCATTTCGCGGGTCGAGCGCGGCAGGTTCATGCCGGCTTCTTCACGAAACAGGTAACCGATAAAGCCACTGCAGTCGAAACCGGCTTCAGAGGTACCGCCAAAACGGTAACGGGTACCGATCAGGGACATGCCGCGTTCGAGAATGCTGTCGGCCAGAACCGGAAGCTGGTAAGGCTTGCGGCCAGCAAAGTTGACCAGTTCTTTTTCGGTTGCCTGCTCTTCGTTATAAAGAGCTTCCTGATAAACAGAGGAAGACTGCGATGCAACGAATTTGGCTTGGGATTGTTGTTGGCTTTTTTGCTGCTCGACCACCTGCTGAGGGTGGGAGGCGCAACCAAACAAAAGGGTAACAAGTGCGAGAGGCACGAGGGGTGCGAAGCGATTTAGCATGGGCACGACCGTGGCTGGTATGTAAAGAAGTCGAGACTATGCCCACTATCAGATCGATTTGCAAATTCAATCGCGATCTATGTGACTTCTTGTTTGAACGATGACATCTAAGCCCTTAACACCCCATGATGGCATTTGCGTGGCAATACCGGCCCAAACGCAGGCTTTCTGGCGCCTGAAATTTGCCAAAAGCCCAGGTTTTACTGGACTTGCTACCAGCCAAGGGTTTCTTTCAGGAAGGGGATGGTGAGCTTGCGCTGAGCCTGCAAGGAGGCCTGATCGAGCTGTTCGAGCAAGTCGAACAACGCGCTCATGCTGCGGGTGCCACGGGTGAGGATAAAATGCCCGACTTCGTCAGTCAGGTGCAGGCCGCGACGGGACGCGCGCAATTGCAGGGCGCGCAATTTGTCTTCGTCAGACAGCGGGCGCATTTGGAAGATCAGTGCCAGGGTCAGGCGCGACTTGAGGTCAGCCAGCTTCACCGGCAGCTCGCGCGGCGAGGTGGAGGCGGCAATCAACAAACGTCGGCCGCTGTCGCGCAGACGGTTGAACAGGTGAAACAGCGCCTCTTCCCACTCCGCCTTGCCGGCGATAACTTGCAGGTCGTCAAGGCAGACTAGTTCGTATTGTTCGAGGTGGTCGAAAATTCCGATACCGCGGTCCATCAATTCGGCCAGCGGCAGGTAAACCGCCCGTTCACCCATCTGCTCGAAGCGCAGGCACGCTGCCTGTAACAGGTGGGTACGCCCCACGCCGTGCTTGCCCCACAGATAGATCAGGCTCTCAGTCCACCCGGCGTCGGCTTCGCAGAGCCGCTCGACATAGCCGAGTGCAGCGGCATTGGCGCCTGGGTAGTAATTGATGAAGGTGGCGTCGTCACGCAGACGCACACCCAAGGGCAGCTGAATCGGTTTCATGCTGACTGAACGGCTCCAAGCGAGCCGTTAGTGGCCTCTGTGTAAAGTTTGCAAAGTTTATACCCGTGACGCCGGGCGCACAATGCAACAGACCGCAAGCAAAATCAAAGGTTTGCGTTACTCGGGCCGATTTGCGCAAAAGCTTTACCGCTTACCCCAGAAACGACAAACCCGGCCGGAGCCGGGTTTGTGATGCAAGGGTTACAGTTTGGGGTCTTCGACCCCGGCGTACGCATCCGAATCCTTGTACAGGTCGTGCAGATGGCGCAGCAGCACCATGATCACCGCCGCCACCGGCAGAGCCAGCAGGATGCCGGTAAAACCGAACAGCTCGCCGCCAGCCAGGATCGCAAAGATCACCGCCACCGGGTGCAGGCCAATCCGGTCGCCAACCAGCAACGGCGTCAGCACCATACCTTCCAGCGCCTGCCCCACCATGAACACCGCGACAATCCCAAGCATCGGGTACAGGTCGCCGCCAAACTGGAACAGCCCCGCCACCAACGCGGCGCCAATACCAATCACGAACCCCATGTACGGCACGATAGCCGCCAAGCCTGCGATCAAGCCGATCAACAGACCCAGCTCCAGCCCAATGGCCATCAAGCCTGCGGCATAGATAGTCCCCAGCGCCAGCATCACCAGCAATTGCCCTCTCACAAACGCGCCGAGCACCTCGTGGCATTCTTCCGCCAGCGAGACGACTTGCTCCTCACGGTCGCGCGGCAGCAGGCTGCGGATCTTGGCCATCATGATGTCCCAGTCGCGCAACAGGTAGAACGCCACCACCGGAATCAGCACCAGGTTGGTCAACCAGCCGATCAACGCCAGGCTGGACGCCGTGGCTTGGCTGAGCACCACACCGACGATATCGGTGGTCTGGCCCATGTGCTCGCTGATGGCCGCCTTGACCTTGTCGAACTTCCAGAAACCATCCGCCAGCCCCAACTTGGCCTGGGCCCACGGCATGGCCGTGTGCTGCAACCAATCAAGCATCTGCGGCGCCAGTTCATACAGACGGAACAGCTGCTTGGCCAACATCGGCACCAACACCAACACCAGCGCAGTGATGATCATGGTGAACAGGGCAAACACCGCCACCACGCCCCAGGTGCGTGACAGGCCGGCTTTCTCCAGGCGATCCACTACGGGATCGAACAGATAAGCGAGCAGCAACGCCACCAGAAACGGCGTCAGGATCGAATGCAGCAAGAACACAAACACGCACAGCAGGACAATCCCGCCAAGCCACACCCAACGACGCGTATCCGCCATATACCACTCCTTCTGTTTATCTATTGCCCGCTTCTATATATAGAAGGAAGACCACTTGGAACTTATTACTTACCAGCGAAAACGCAGTTGCGCCTGAGGCTCGGGAGCGGCAGGCGGCTGAGTGCCTTCCGCCACCTGTGGCTGAGCAGGCGCCTCATCTGCAGGCACCTCCGTCAGCTTGGCCAGGCTCAACTGAGTACGTAACTGATCGGCGCTGCCGTTGACGCGATACACAATCCGATTGCCATCCACGCGCTGCGGCTGACCGCCAAACGGCTCCAGCAGATGACCCAGCGCGGCATAACGCTCCAGGGTCATGCCCTGTACTTCGAGCAATTGTTCCGTGGTGACGCCCGGCTTGACCGCAAAACGCGGCGCCAGTTTTTGGCTGACCGCCAGCATCACCGCGTCAGCAACCGCGCCGGTGTCGGCACCTTGCGCGGTGCCCTGCTCGCTCTTGTCGCCCAACCACAGGCGCCATTTGGCTTGCCATTGGCTGCCTTCCTGGCGAGCGTGAACCGCCAGCAAGGCGTCGGCGCCGTAGCGCTCGGAAGCAGCGCGCAACGGCGTGGCGTCTGCACTCTCAAGATTAGGTGCGGTGGCCACCACCTGCTCCTGCAAGTCGCCCAGCGGCAAGCGCAACGGCAAACCACGGTGCTGGGCCGCGCGGCGCAGGGCTTGGGCAACCGCCTGGCCGTCACCGATCAAGCTGCTGCCTTCGGTGGAATCGTTCAGCCACCAGCCGAGGATTGATGGCCGATTGCTGCCCCAAATGGACAAGCCCGCTTCGCGCAACGCACGGTCGGTGCTGACAGGGTCGAAATCCACTTGCAGGCTTTCCGGTGGTCCGGCGTCGTAGCC
Source organism: Pseudomonas sp. PWP3-1b2 (assembly GCF_049896045.1). Lineage (NCBI taxonomy): Bacteria > Pseudomonadati > Pseudomonadota > Gammaproteobacteria > Pseudomonadales > Pseudomonadaceae > Pseudomonas > Pseudomonas sp. PWP3-1b2. The sequence continues at coordinate 82,975 of NZ_JAFCTN010000009.1, read as the reverse complement.
GTATTGGCTGATGATTTGTTGCGGGTCTTTGCGGATTGCCGCCAGGCCTGGACCCTCGGCAGCCTTGGCGTCACCCGTCAGGCGAATCACCAGGGTTTGCACAGCGCGCTGAGTGGCTTGGTCGCGCTCTTGGGGCGACTGGCTGCTGACCGGTTCAAGCACTTGATAGAGACCGTTGAGGGTTTCGGCATGACTCGCCAGGCTGACAAAGGACAAGCAGCCTACAAAAAAGAATTTACACAGACGCATGGAAGATTCCCGAACGACAAATTTAGCGGCTGGAACAGACCGCGTGAACTCGGCTTGGCAAGGCTGTGACAGCAGCGACCGGTAAAACATTCACGGGGTCCTGGTAAGTTTTCATACTGTCATAACGATAGCGGATTCAAGGCTATACCTTAATGGGTGCCATGGCAGACCCAATCAGCATTTTTTTAACCTATATGGCCCTGCCCGTCGGCCCGAGGATGGCCGCTGCCCCTCAAGCCTGATAAAATCGCGCGCCTTCGCAGACCGTCAACGGCTGAGCCTCTTCAATGAAAGCCCCGCCAGCTCGGTCGTTACCCAGAAATCCCCCCTAAAGGCCTGGATCATGAGCAAGCAACCCTCCCTGAGCTACAAGGACGCCGGTGTAGACATCGACGCCGGTGAAGCATTGGTCGAACGCATCAAGAGCGTCGCCAAGCGCACTGCGCGCCCCGAAGTCATGGGCGGCCTGGGCGGTTTTGGCGCCCTCTGCGAAATCCCGGCCGGCTACAAACAGCCGGTTCTGGTCTCCGGCACCGACGGCGTAGGCACCAAGCTGCGTCTGGCGCTGAACCTGAACAAGCACGACAGCATCGGCATCGACCTGGTTGCCATGTGCGTCAACGACCTGGTGGTGTGCGGCGCCGAGCCGTTGTTCTTCCTTGACTACTACGCCACCGGCAAGCTTAACGTCGAGACCGCAACCCAGGTTGTGACGGGCATCGGCGCTGGCTGCGAACTGTCGGGTTGCTCCCTGGTGGGCGGCGAAACCGCTGAAATGCCAGGCATGTACGAAGGCGAAGACTACGACCTGGCCGGCTTCTGCGTTGGCGTTGTAGAAAAATCCGAAATCATCGACGGCTCCAAAGTCGCTGCCGGTGACGCCCTGCTCGCGCTGCCATCCTCCGGCCCGCACTCCAACGGTTACTCGCTGATCCGCAAGATCATCGAAGTGTCCGGCGCCGACATCGAAACCATCCAGCTCGACGGCAAGCCGCTGACCGACCTGTTGATGGCCCCGACGCGCATCTACGTCAAGCCACTGCTCAAGCTGATCAAGGACACTGGCGCAGTCAAAGCCATGGCCCACATCACGGGTGGCGGCCTGCTGGACAACATCCCGCGCGTGCTGCCAAAAGGCGCCCAGGCGATTGTTGACGTAGCAAGCTGGACACGCCCTGCCGTGTTCGACTGGCTGCAAGAGCAAGGCAACGTCAACGAAACCGAAATGCACCGCGTGCTGAACTGCGGCGTGGGCATGGTCATCTGCGTGGCTCAAGAGCACGTGGACACCGCGCTGAACGTACTGCGTGAAGCAGGCGAGCAGCCTTGGGTCATCGGCCAGATCGCGACTGCTCAGGAAGGCGCAGCTCAGGTTGAACTGAAAAACCTCAAGGCTCATTAATGTCTGCGACCTGTGATGTCGTGGTGCTGCTTTCCGGCACCGGCAGTAACTTGCAGGCCCTGATCGACAGCACGCGTACCGGCGACAGCCCGGTGCGCATCGCTGCGGTGATTTCCAACCGCAGCGACGCCTACGGCCTGCAACGCGCCAGGGACGCGGGCATCGACACCCGCTCGCTGGATCACACGGCTTTCGAGGGCCGCGAGGCCTTCGACAGCGCCTTGATCGAACTCATCGACGCCTTCAACCCGAAGCTTGTAGTACTTGCCGGTTTCATGCGCATCCTCAGCGCTGATTTCGTGCGGCACTACGAAGGGCGCCTGCTCAATATCCACCCTTCCCTGCTGCCCAAATACAAAGGTTTGCACACGCACCAGCGCGCGCTCGACGCTGGCGACAGCGAGCATGGCTGCAGCGTGCACTTTGTGACCGAGGAACTCGACGGCGGGCCTCTGGTCGTACAGGCAGTGGTTCCGGTAGAGTCTGCAGATTCGGCGCAGACACTTGCGCAACGGGTTCACGCCCAGGAACACAAGATTTACCCACTGGCTGTTCGCTGGTTCGCCGAGGGCCGGTTGATTCTCTGCGAACAGGGTGCATTATTGGACGGTCAGTTACTCGCGGCCAGCGGCCACTTGATTCGAACCTAGGAGATTTTATGCGTCGCGCCTTGCTCTTCGCTTTTGCGCTGTTTGCCTTGCCAGCCGTGCAAGCAGCAGACCTTCACCCTTTCTCCGCCAGCTACACCGCCGACTGGAAACAGTTGCCCATGAGTGGTTCGGCCGAACGCAGCCTGACCAAGAACAGTGATGGCACCTGGACCTTGAATTTCAAGGCTTCCATGATGATCGCCAGCCTCACCGAAACCAGCGTGATTCTGTTTGACAAGGACACCCTGCAACCGAAGAGCTACTCCTTCGAACGCGGCGGTCTGGGCAAGGCGAAGAAGATCAACCTGGATTTCGATCAGGCAACCAAAAAAATCACGGGCTTTGAAAACAAAGACCCGGTGAATGTCACCCTTGAAAGCGGCATGCTCGACAAGTCGACATACCAGCTTGCCTTGCAACGCGACGTTGCCGCCGGCAAAAAAAGCATGAGCTACCGCGTGGCTGAAGGGACCGACGTCGACACCTACGACTTCCGCGTGATCGGCCCGGAAAAGGTCCAGACCAAAGCCGGCACCATTGATGCGATCAAGGTTGAGCGTGTGCGCGACCCGTCGCAAAGCAAGCGCATCACCCAGATGTGGTTTGCCAAAGACTGGGGCGGCATTCTGGTTGCCCTGCGTCAGGTGGAAACCGACGGCAAGGAATACAACATCATGCTGCTGGACGGCACCGTTGACGGTAAGTCTGTCAAAGGTAGCTGATGAGCTGATGAGTCAAAAAAGAGCCTCGCTGAATGCGGGGCTTTTTTTCGCCCGCTCGTTTTGTTTAGGAGGTTCCACCGCTATCGCAGGCAAGCCAGCTCCCACATTTGGAATGCAGTTCAAACGGTGGGAGCTGGCTTGCCTGCGATGAAGCAGAAGCCTTACGTCAAAATGAAACTTTTGTCATAAAACTCAGCACCCTGCGACCAAAAGCCACGGTTTACGCGGCCTGCAGCACTGTTGCGTTTTTTGCAAAGAATAGTTGTGCGAAAAGTCGGTTTACTTAGCAAGCTAACAAAACATATAACAGAGGCCTGCGACGACTTGCCGCAGATCAACCAGAGATTGGAGCAAGCAGATGACTGTAAAAGTAACTGAACGCGACGATGCACACATGTCCCACGAAGCACTGGGCCATGGGATTCACATCTGGGATGTCCATCAACAAGACCAGCTGGTCGGCATGTTCCATGACGAGAACGAAGCCCACAATTACAAAAACGAGCTCGAAACTCTCGAAATGAAGCGCCAGGCACAAAGCTCCTGAAACTCTGAAATCGCGCGGGCATCCAGCCCCACACAGCAGCTGGATTTCCCGCAAACAAAAACCCCGCCTCTTGAGCGGGGTTTTTGTTATAGGGCTTGCGACTTTGGGGGCGCTTCACACCCCAACGCGGGCAAGCCCGCTCGCTACAAGGCGTTTCTACAGCCTTACCACATCAGATCGTCAGGGATCTGGTACGCGGCGTACGGATCATCCTCATCCGGCACCTGGCTTTCGGTGAGGATGTTCAACTGGATGATGCGCTCCGGCGCGCGCTCCTGAATTTTCAGCGCTGCTTCACGCGGGATCACTTCGTAACCGCCACCGTGGTGCACGATCGCCAGGGAACCGTTGCTCAGCTTGTTGCGCATCAACGTGTTGACCGACAGGCGCTTGACCTTCTTGTCATCCACGAAGTTGTAGTAGTCCTCAGTGGTGAGCTTGGGCAGGCGCGAGGTTTCGATCAGTTGCTTGACCTGAGCGGTGCGGGCCTTGGCCTCGGCTTTTTCCTGTTGCTGACGGTTCAGCTCCTGATCGCGCTTGATCTTCTCGGCCTTGGCTTCCTGGGCCTGGCGCGCCTGGGTGTCATCGGCTTCGACCTGACCCTTGTGGACCAGGCGCTGCTGTTTCTGCTTCTCTTTGCCGACCTGCTTGGCCTGCTTCTGGTTGACCAGCCCTGCTTTGAGCAACTGGTCGCGAAGGGAAATGCTCATGGTGCTTACTCACTTAGGCAGCCGCTCAACCGCAGCTGGACATGTTCTTTTCCTGACGCTTGGCTTCACCCCACAGGGTGTCCAACGTTTCGAGGGTGCAATCTTCTATGGGTTGGTGCGTGTCGCGCAATGCCTGTTCGATAAATCGGAAACGTCGTTCGAACTTGGCATTCGCGCCACGCAACGCAGCTTCCGGGTCGACCTTGAGGTGACGGGCCAGGTTGACCGCTGCAAACAGCAGGTCACCGACTTCATCGGCGATGGCCGCCGCGTCGTTATCGGCCATGGCTTCGAGTACTTCATCCAGCTCTTCGCGCACGTTGTCGACCACCGGCAAGGCGGATGGCCAGTCGAAGCCGACCTGGCTGGCGCGCTTTTGCAACTTGGCGGCCCGCGACAGGGACGGCAAGGCAGTGGGCACATCATCGAGCAGGGACAGTTGCTCGGGGGCGTCGGACTTCTGCGCGCGCTCCTCGGCCTTGATCTGTTCCCAGCGTTCCTTGACCTGCTCTTCGCTGAGCTGCGGGACATCCAACGGCGCGTACAAATCGCCGGTCGGGAACACATGGGGATGGCGACGGATCAGCTTGCGCGTGATGCTGTCGATCACCCCGGCGAACTCAAACCGCCCTTCTTCGCGCGCCAGTTGGCTGTAATACACCACTTGGAACAACAGGTCGCCGAGTTCACCTTGCAGGTGGTCAAAGTCTCCACGCTCGATGGCGTCGGCGACTTCGTAGGCTTCTTCGAGGGTATGCGGCACGATGGTCGCGTAGGTTTGCTTGATGTCCCACGGGCAACCGTATTGCGGGTCGCGCAGGCGGCTCATCAGGTGCAGCAGGTCTTCAAGTGAATACATCAGCCAATCTCTGCGTATGTTTCCAGAACACTCAAAATCAAATGTGAAAGCTGGCTTGTGTGGGAGCTGGCTTGCCTGCGATGCAGGCAACTCGGTCTGTCTGTGGGACCGAGGCGATGCTATCGCAGGCAAGCCAGCTCCCACATAAGCCCGGTTCCCACATTTTGGAATGGGTCATGGCGTGCGATTACGCCGCGTCTCAATGATGTTCGGCAACTGGGAAATCCGCCCCAGCAACCGACCCAGCGCGTCCAGGCCCGGGATCTCGATGGTCAGGGACATCAACGCGGTGTTGTCCTCTTTATTCGAGCGGGTGTTGACCGCCAGCACGTTAATCCGCTCGTTGAGCAGCACTTGCGACACGTCGCGCAGCAAACCGGAACGGTCGTAGGCACGAATGATGATGTCCACCGGATAGGTGAGCACCGGCACCGGGCCCCAGCTGACTTGGATGATTCGCTCAGGCTCGCGCCCGCCGAGCTGCAGCACCGAAGCGCAATCCTGGCGGTGAATGCTCACACCACGGCCCTGAGTGATGTAGCCGACGATGGCATCGCCCGGCAACGGCTGGCAGCAGCCCGCAATTTGCGTCATCAGGTTGCCCACGCCCTGAATCTGGATATCCCCGCGTTTGCCCGGCTTGTAACCGGTGGCTTTGCGCGGGATCAGTTCCAGCTGTTCGCTGCCGCGCTCCGGCTCGACCAGTTGCTGCGCCAGGTTGACCAGTTGCGCCAGGCGCAAATCGCCGGCACCGAGGGCGGCGAACATGTCTTCGGCGATCTTCATGTTGGCCTTTTCGGCCAGCTTGTCGAAGTCCACCTGCGGCAAGCCCAGGCGTGCCAGTTCGCGCTCGAGCAAGGTTTTACCGGCCGCGACGTTCTGGTCGCGCGCCTGCAATTTGAACCAATGGACGATCTTTGCCCGCGCCCGCGAGGTGGTGATGTAGCCCAGGTTCGGGTTCAGCCAGTCGCGGCTCGGCGTGCCGTGCTTGCTGGTGATGATCTCGACCTGTTCACCGGTTTGCAGGCTGTAGTTGAGCGGCACGATGCGCCCGTTGATCTTGGCGCCCCGGCAGTTATGGCCGATTTCGGTATGCACGCGGTAGGCAAAGTCCAGCGGCGTGGAGCCTTTGGGCAGGTCGATGGCGTGGCCGTCGGGGGTGAAGATATAGACCCGGTCCGGCTCGATATCCACCCGCAGCTGTTCGGCGAGGCCGCCGATATCGCCCAGCTCTTCGTGCCATTCAAGCACTTGGCGCAGCCAGGAAATCTTCTCTTCGTACTGGTTGGACCCGGCCTTGACGTCGGTGCCCTTGTAACGCCAGTGCGCACACACCCCAAGCTCCGCCTCTTCGTGCATGGCGTGGGTGCGAATCTGCACTTCCAGCACCTTGCCCTCGGGGCCGATCACGGCAGTGTGCAGCGAGCGATAGCCGTTTTCCTTGGGGTTGGCGATGTAGTCGTCGAATTCCTTGGGAATGTGCCGCCACAACGTGTGGACAATACCCAGTGCGGTGTAGCAGTCGCGCATCTCCGGCACCAGCACACGCACGGCACGCACGTCGTAGATCTGGCTGAAGGCCAGGCCCTTGCGCTGCATTTTGCGCCAGATGGAATAGATGTGCTTGGCGCGGCCGCTGATGTCGGCGTCTACGCCGGTGGCCTGCAACTCGGAACGCAGCTGGCCCATCACGTCACTGATAAAGCGCTCACGGTCGAGCCGCCGCTCGTGCAGCAACGTTGCAATTTGTTTGTATTGGTCAGGCTCGAGGTAGCGGAAGGACAAGTCCTCCAGCTCCCACTTGATATGGCCGATGCCCAGGCGGTGGGCCAGCGGTGCGTAGATGTCAAACACCTCGCGAGCCACGCGGTTGCGCTTCTCGTCGTCGGCGGTTTTTACCGCACGAATCGCACAGGTACGCTCGGCCAGCTTGATCAGCGCGACGCGCACGTCGTCGACCATGGCCACCAGCATCTTGCGCAGGTTCTCGACCTGGCCCTGGGTGCCCAGCACCAGGGATTGACGCGGGCTGAGGCTGGCGCTGATGGCCGCCATGCGCAGCACGCCGTCGATCAGCTTGGCGACCACGGCGCCAAAACGCTGGCCGACCATCGGCAGCTGAATATGCCCTTCGCGCACGCCGCGATAGAGCACGGCGGCGATCAGCGAATCCTGGTCGAGCTTGAGATCGGCGAGGATCTCGGCGATTTCCAAGCCGGTGCGAAAGCTTGAAGTGCCTTCGGCCCAGAGGTTCTTGGCCGCATTGTTTTGCTGCTCAGACTCACGAGCGAACTCGCAAGCTGCTTTCAAGGCTTCACGGTCCAGTGCCGGGTCGACACTGATGGCATGATCCAGCCATGCCTCGAGATTGATACTGCCGTCGGTGTTGATCGGCTGGTGTGCTCTCACCTGTACCATCTTGCTTACCTTCCCTACGACGCATCTTTGATGCGCCAAAAATCATCGCTGACCCGCTGCGTAACCTAAGGCTACGTACAACTCCCTGACAGGTCACAGCCCAGGAGATTACAGGCCAGTCGGATTAAACGGGCATCCTAGCCCGCTTCAAATAACGCCATGGCCTCGACATGCGCCGTTTGCGGAAACATGTCGAGGATCCCGGCACGCTTTAGCCGGTAGCCTTGCTTGACCAACTCAACCGTGTCCCGCGCCAGCGTTGCCGGGTTGCAGGACACATACACCAGGCGCTTGGCGCCCAGTGTGGCGAGCTCTCGCACAACCTCCAGGGCACCGTCACGGGGTGGGTCCAAGAGTACCGCAGAAAAGCCCTGTTTGGCCCATTCGGCGTCGGTCAAAGGCTGAGACAAATCGGCCTGAAAAAACTGCACATTATGCAAATTGTTGCTGACGGCATTCAGTGCGGCGCGCTCGACCATAGCCTGCACGCCTTCTACCGCCACCACTTCACGCACCTGTTTGGCCAGCGGCAGCGCGAAATTGCCCAGCCCGCAAAACAGGTCCAACACCCGCTCTTCGGGCTGGGGCGCCAACCAGGCCAGGGCCTGGGCGACCATTGTTTGGTTGACGCCAGCATTGACCTGCACAAAATCTCCCGGACGATAGGCCAGCTCCAGGTCCCACGGCGTCAACTGATAGCCCAACGCGGCCTCTGCATTCACTGGCGCCGGCTGGCCCTCTCCATGCAGCCACAATTGTGCGTCATGGAACGTGCAAAATTCGTTAAGGATCAGCAGGTCCGCGTCGGACAACGGCGCCATATGTCGCAACAACACGGCAATGGACGAACCGCTGAATAACTCCACGTGCCCCAGCGCCTGAGGTTTGCTCAAGCGACGCAGCATGTTTGGCAAACGCTGCATGATCGGCTGCAAGGCCTGTACCAGCACGGGGCAATCGTCGATGGCGACGATGTCCTGGCTGGCCATGGCGCGAAAACCTACTTCAAGATGTTTCGCCTTCCCATCCCAACGCACCGCCACGCGGGCGCGGCGTCGGTAGCCGAATTCTGGCCCACTTAAAGGTGCAGCCCATTCATGCGGTTCGACACCCGCCACGCGCGACAGTTGCTCGGCCAGCATGCGCTGTTTGAGTGCGAGTTGTTCGCTTTGGGGCAAGTGCTGCACGCTGCAACCGCCGCAGCGGCCAAAGTGCGCACAGGGTGCCGGACGGCGCAGTTCGCTGGCCTTGAACACACGCTCGGTGCGCGCCTCGACCACTTTGCCGTGGGCACCCAATACCCGCGCCTCAACCTCTTCACCGGCCAGCGCACCATTCACAAACCAGGTACGCCCTTCAAAGAACACGATGCCGCGGCCATCGTTGGCCAGGCGCTCGATGGTCAGCCGTTGTTTCTTGCCCACCGGGATCTGCGGGGCCCGGCTGCCGCCCGTCGGTTGGAAGCGCAGGCCTCTCTCGTGCCTGGCCATCAGTTGGGTTCGTCGAAGATGCCGGTCGACAGGTAACGGTCGCCTCGGTCACAGATGATCGCGACGATCACCGCGTTTTCAACTTCCCGGGACAAACGCAGCATGCCGGCCACGGAGCCACCTGAGGACACACCGCAAAAGATGCCCTCTTCACGCGCCAGGCGACGGGTGGTGTCTTCGGCTTCACGCTGGGCCATGTCGATGATGCGGTCCACGCGGGTCGCGTTGTAAATCTTCGGCAAATACTCCTCAGGCCAGCGGCGGATACCCGGAATGGCCGCGCCTTCCATCGGTTGCAGGCCGACGATCTGAACGTTCGGGTTCTGCTCCTTGAGGTAGCGCGAGTTACCCATGATGGTGCCGGTGGTGCCCATGGAGCTGACGAAATGGGTGATGGTACCGCCGGTCTGACGCCAGATTTCCGGGCCCGTGGAGGTGTAGTGCGCTTCAGGGTTATCGCCATTGGCGAACTGGTCCAACACCAGGCCACGGCCTTCGGCGGCCATGCGCTCGGCGAGGTCGCGCGCGCCTTCCATGCCTTCTTCCTGGGTCACCAGGATCAATTGGGCGCCATAGGCGGTCATCGCCGCCTTGCGCTCGGCACTGCCGTTGTCGGGCATGATCAGCACCATCTTGTAACCCTTGATCGCAGCGGCCATGGCCAGTGCGATACCGGTGTTACCCGAGGTGGCTTCGATGAGGGTGTCGCCTGGCTTGATCTGCCCACGCAGCTCGGCACGGGTGATCATCGACAGCGCCGGGCGGTCCTTTACGGAGCCGGCCGGGTTGTTCCCTTCGAGCTTGAGCAACAGGGTATTGCTGGTTTCACCCGCCATGCGTTGCAAGCGGACCAGGGGCGTGTTGCCGACGCAATCGGCGATTGTAGGGTACTGCAAGGTCATGGCGTATTCGCAATCCAGACTGCGGGGGCAGACATCATACCGGGAAAGACTGGCGGGCCATATCACGCAAAGTGCGGTGCTTATGGCTTAAAAGCATAAGCAAAGAATCAGTCGATCACGAAAGCCGTCCACTCTTCCTGAGTGAGTTGAGCGATCAGCGTGGTTTCATCCACCTTGCGCAACGACTGAATCGTGTCGACATAACTCATGTAGGCGCCTTCGCTCATCTCCCCCTGCTCCACTGCTTCCAGGGCGCGCTCCAGATCTCGATCGTAGTGCCCCAGAAATGACTCGAAGCGCGATACGTACTTACGCTCCAAGAATTCCACCCAAATCTCCTCATTCTTCACTCGGTCAGGCCAGTTGAGGCCAAGTTCTTCCCGCAGAATATGGGTGCGCAGTTCATCGACCGATTCGGCACGCGGCACGGCGTTGGGCGAATCAAATCGCCCAGCGGGGGCAAGCGGCAAGTTTAGCCCGGAGGCCAGGGCGATTCGATAAACCAAACTACGCGCACTGAATTCTCGCGAAGACTGTTGGGGAAATGCACGTATCAACTGGTCATCGATAGCGGCCAGCCGCCGTAGGGCACGGTAGTAATTCAACAAGTCAGGACCCGCTGTTTCAACGTCGCTCCTCATTCTTTGCACTGGCCACATCGCCAGCTCAATGTCGTTGAGGCACAACAGCCAGCCATCATTGCCACCGCTCATGGTGTGCATGGGCGCTTGAAAAAGTATCTGTTGCAGCCGACTATCGTGATTGGCACCGTCAATCAGCCGCCAGATACGCTGCGTAACGTCCTGGCGCAGGGTTTGATGCTCCAGGGCAATCAATGGAGGGTAAGCAGACAGATTCCAGAGCAAATCGAAAAACCGGTCGGCCATCTGCTCGCCCGCCAACAGCGACCATTCTGCTCTGCGCAGCGGCACCTCATTCAGAGGAATCGGCACCAGCCATCGCTCCACCGAAGGAAGCGGAAACTCACCTTCACGCCACAGCCCAAAATCCACGTGTTGATAACCCGGCTGCCTGCGGTAATGCCCGAGCAGGTCCAGGGTTGCCTGGGAAAGCTGATTGCCGTGCAGGTTCATCGCCCGGTGAGCGCGCACGCCCAGGTCAAGATCAGATTCGGTCAGGACCCTTAACGGGTTGTCACGCAGATCGAAAGTGCGCAGATTCTCCAGCGCTTCGACGCCCAGCGGCAGCACATGAAGGCTGGCATTGCGCAGCATCAGCGACGTGAGCGCTCGGAACGCGCGCACATTCAGCCTCGCGCCCCGCCCGATCGGGTTGTGGGAAAGGTCGAGCTTGGTCAACGTGGAGAGCGCCTCCAGGCGCTGCACATCGCGCCGGTTGGGCTGGATCTGGTTGTGTGACAGTTTCAGGTGGTGCAGGTGCATCAACCGCTCCAGCCCTTGGGGCACGTGCTGCAGTTGATTGCCATCAAGGTGCAGCGTGCGCAACGCGGTAAAGCACCTGAGGAACCTGGCCGGCAACGCCTGGAGTCGATTGTTCCTGACACTCAACTGCATCACATGGCCAAAGTGCGCACCCAGCGCGGGCAGGTCTTCAAGCGCCAAATCATCGAGGCAGAGTTCAAACGGCACGCCGCGGCTGGAGTCCTCTTTGCGCCAGCAACGGCGGATTCGTTCGGCAGCCTCATTGCGGGTTGCCACCCATGCGACATCTCCTTGCCGACACCAGCGTTCCAGCGTGACATTCAGGCTATCCCGCTCACGAAACAGAAAGTCGATGGCCTCATCGCGCTCACTGACGGAATCGCTCAAGTTCTCCAGCAAATCCAACGCCTGCCGGTCGGTTTTGGCCGGAAACAACTCGCGCAAGCGCGAAACCTGTGCACGGTCCACCGGCCTCAGCCCCTCACCACCGCTCAACGGGTAACCGATTCGACCGTCGGCCAGACGCCGGGGCGGGTTGTACCAGGGGCGACGGCCAACGTCGAGCTGCGTGCCCGCAAACTCCCAATGGCGCGTCAGACGGTTGCCTATCTCGGCCGTCAGCTCAGCAGCGGTGTAGGCCAGTGCCTGGCGCTCCTGGGGCGCGAGTGAATCCAGCAAAACAGCCAGGAATTCTCCACGGTGGCCTGTCGGCGCGCGCTCACCGTTCAGTTGAGGAATATAGGCCTGGTATTGCCCGGCGACCGGCTCAAGTATCCGGGTAACAGCCCCGTCAAGGGGGCCGAGACTGTCGCGCAAATGCCCTCTTTCCCACAACTCGACCCGCAACTGCTGTGGCCATCCCTCGATACCTGGCAAGGTGTGCAGAATCAGTTTTGCACTGTCCTCATTCATTGCCGCAGACAGATGCACGCCTTCCATTGCTCTGGTCTTGCGCAAATATTCCAGCCACCAACGTATGCCCGGCGTCATGCTCAAGGGGACGCGTCCCGCCGCCAGGGTGTTGCGTTCATCCGCAGTCGTGTGATGCACCAGATCTTGCGCCACCATCCTCGTCAGGGCGGTGAACTGGCGTTGCAACACCTGCACCAAGGGGTCAAGGGACTGGTCATCTTGATGGAGCAGCGCCTTGAAAAAATGCCGCTCCATTTGGGGTGCGTCGACCGCAACCCTGGTCTCCAGCACCTCGACCTGATCAGCTCGAGCGACACCGGCACGCCCAACCAGGCTATCGGCGCTGTCTGCGCCGACTTCCCCAAGCAACTCATCAAAGAAATCCGCCCCCCTCAGCACACCCGCCTTGACCCGCTGATGTGTCGCAAAGCGCATGATGGTTTCTACCAAGATCACCGGCGGCGGCTCGTTACGCACATGAACCCGCCGTAACAGGTCTGCTGTCACACCACTGATCTGCTGAATCTGCTCAATGGCATCCGGCGATAATGCACGGACCATTGGCCCCAAACGATAAAACGGCCGCAGGCCTTCCCAAGTCAACGGGTTCTCCCACTCATGGCGCCAGGCGCCGGCGCCGTTGTGGGTCAACACGGGTGGATAGGCGTCCTCCAGGGCTGGGTGTTGAATCCGCCATGGGTCAAGCGGCCCGGCCTGGGCGACCTTGAAATACTCACCCTCAATGAACACGTAGCGATCCGCGCCCCGACTGTAGACACCCAACCCATCGGGTTCAGAGCCCACATCGGTGGGCGCGCTGGCGTACTGATGGATCTCGCGCCGAGCCGGGTAAAACGAGCCATCGAGCGCTCGATGACTCAGCATGGCCCGGGCGACCAAGTGACGTAACTGGGTAACGGCCTGCTGAGTGCTCTCCCCCAGTAGAAGGTGATCTTCCCTGGAGAGCTGACTGACGATCGCCTCATAAAAATCGCTCAAGCCCTCAGCGGTGCGCGCCGTTTGCACGTCAACGGCCGAAAACAGCCCCTGTCGCTGATCAATGACCACAACCGTTCGCCCCTGCGCGGCCTGCGGAACCGGCTGCCCCTCCTGCCCGGTTGCCCGGACGAGCAATGCCTGACCATTCAGCTCGCGCAATACGTCAGGGGCGAATTCAGTGGCCCAACCCTGGGTTTGCCGGTCAAACCGGCGCGCATGAAAAAGCCCATCAATGATGGCTTCGCGACGCGCTACCCTTCGTGCGCCGCGCAGGGCGTTGTACAGGGCTTCGGGTTGCAATTGAGTTTCCAGCAATTGCGTCTGTTGATGAGGCGACAACGGATGTTCACGCAGGACCTCCAGCACGCGCACCTGGCTCACGTGGGGATGCAAAATCCGCAACTGTGTCACCACCTCGGGTTCGGCTTGGTCGTTGCCCAGGCGATCAGGCAACAACCGGCGCACTGCCGAGCGGGCTCCCATGGCCGTCGACCTGCTGGCCTGCGCAAACTCCGTAAGTGCCTCAAACACATCCATCCGCAGGGTCTTGGCAAGGTCCGCCAAATGCTGGGCAAGCCCCTGCTCCGCGCCGGAAAAACGCCCCGGCAATAACGCCACAATAGCCTCGAGCGGTCGGGCAGTGACGCGGCGCGGTGTGGCGTAGGCAAATTGATAGTTTTCCAGTGCGGTGACGGTCACGACTTCTGTTGCCGGATGTTTGGAATCCTTGCTGTACCTGCGCAGCTCCTGGCCTTGCTGGTTTTCAATACACAGGGCGGTATTCACCGGCCAGGCGTCCGCCTGCGTGAGCAGCGGCGCCATGGCGTCAAACGCACCCATCGGCGAGGGCTGGCTGGAATCAGCGCCCCCGGCAACCCAGTCGATCAATCGATCAGTCGTGAAGCGCTGCGCCGCCTCGATCAGCGAGGCTGACGCCGGAGCGCCATCCCAGACTTGGTTCAAGGCGTCTCGTGAGGTCTGGCTGGTGGCAAGTATCGCCTCCAGGTCCTTGGGCGACGCGCCGTCGGCACCCAGCATGCGCCCCATCAGTTCGCAATTTGTCAGGGCCGACCGGCTGGGGAGCGGCCGTTGCGACAGTTGCTGATACAGGCGTTGATGACGACGGCGCACCGAAGTGGCCAGACGGGTGTGCAGACGCCCGCTGATGAGCAGGTCCGCCAAGTCGGAAAAGGTCTGGAGCAACTCGCCATACTCACCTTGCGACACCAGAGGCCCGCTTTTGATCAAGCCCTGCCCCAACGTCGCGAACATGACAAATGCACGCACACGCCCCAGCCCCTTGAGTGCGCCGGGCACCGGAATAAGCAGGAAATTGACGATTTCGCTTATCAGCGTCTTGAAAAACTCAATCATGGTTGGCATGAAACCCGGTGTTTCATTGGCCAACTCCTGCAGGTTGCCGCGACAGCGCTTGATGTAGAAATTGCCCAGGCTGACCATAGGGACGTTCTGCACAACATTGCGCACATAGCCGATCTTGCGCACGTTGTCGGTTTTCGGAAGGGCCTGCACCAATGCATACAGCAATTGGGCCGCCCCATTCAGATCGCTGAGCGGCGGTGTGACGTTGACTATTTCGCTCAAGCGCGCGCAGTCACGGATCGACATAACCTGAAGGAGCCAATCCACTTCGCCACGGCGGTAGAACCCCTGAAACGCCACGTAAAACTCGTCGCACGCCTCGCGATGGCTAAGGTGGTGGCGCAGCGAACCACCGGGGCGGTTGGGGAAAAAACTGAAGGCGCCGTCACACCCACTGACGGAGAACACACTATGGGGGATGCTCAGGCTATCGCCGGGCGGCTTGCCCAGGTATTGCCCGGTCAAGCCCATCGATTGCGGTAACCAACTGATGCCGTCCAGACCATAGGGAACAAACAACAGCATCTCTTCCACTGACTGCCAACGCACCTGCCCCGCCAGTGCGCGCCTCACCTGCTGGTACTTGTGCGCGTCCACGCGGCTGGAGGCGCAATTATTCAGGGCGTCTATCAGGGCAAATTCGAACTCGGCATCTGCCAGGTTCATGACAAGACTGCCGATTGAAGCATTGGCGCGCAACGCCTGATCCAGCTGCGTCCTCAGTTGCCCGCCGATATCAAGCCTGCGTACCAGCGCGATAAACGCGGCCGCGCTGGCATCGATGTGCTTATCCAGATAACTGGCATCCGCCAAGCCTGTGCGCTCGGGGTAACTCCACCCCGTGAGGCCGTCATAGTTCATGCAGGCAGCGTCCCACAGCGTAAGGCTGGCAAACCTGATGACCTTATCTTCGTCAGCTGCGCGCCGGGAACGGCTGGGTGAGTGAAGGTAGCGGGTATGGATTTTCGCGACGGTGGGGTCGATGTCCTGACCCGTCAGGGTTTTCAGCGCCGTGCGCAACGACGCCAACGCCTGTGTTTTGAAGGCTTCGGTGAGCTGGTGAATGCCCTGTTCCAGAGCGCTCTGGGCGTTGATCCAGGCCCGTTGCAGCTGCACATATTCGCGTTTTTGCGCATCATCAAGCGCGTTAAAAAACCCGTCGAACCTGGGCCGCAGCGCATCCAGGGTCTGCAAGACGGACCATTCCGAGCCCGCCATCAGCGGTCCCTGTTGTTGCGCCCTGTCGTCGGACAGCGAGTCCGTTGATGCAAGGCGGGCGATAGGCTCGACCATTTTTTCGATTCCTGAAAAAAGGTCAGCCTATCCGGTGGTCATCAGAACCTGCGGCAGCTATGTAGCACCGTGGTTTTTCGCAAAGACCTCCTCCCCCATCGCCGCAATCTGCCCTTCAATCAACGCCTCAAACGGCCTGAGCAACGGCTCGAACGACGCCGGTGCTTCCAGCACTTGCAGCGCCTGCACAATGGCCTCCACCGTCGACAATGCCCCTGGCCCCGGTGCCTTGCGCAGCCGATACCGGGAAACGGCGCCCGCCGCCAATGTCACCCGGGGCAAGGCGGCCAACAATGGATTAAGGTGCAGCAACTTGCGCGCCTTGCGCCACGTGCCGTCGGGGACCACCAGCAACAAGGGTTCTTCAGAAGCTGCGTAAGCATTTAAAGGCTGCGCGTCGTCAGCCGGAAATAAAAGCCGTGGCTGGTAGCCGGGCGGGTTCAGCAAGGTCTGCAAATCATCAAACACCTCACCCACCACCAACTGCGCATTCTTCAACCCCAACGCCGCCAGCCGCGCCGTATTCAGCGCATGGTTGACCTCACTCGGATGCTGCAACAGCAGCACGCGGGTGCGGCTGTCGAGGTTTGGGATCAGCGGGCACAGGCAATGGCTGACAGGCCTGAGGCAACGGGAACATTGAGGTCGGGGCATATTTTTCAGGCCTGATTGAGCTGGGCTTTGAGCAGATCACGGAACGTCTGGATCAGCGGTTCACGGCTGCGCCCCCGGCGCATGATCATCGAGAACGGCGCCTGATAGCCGAACGTTGCCGGCAGCAGTACGCGCAGGTCGCCCTTGTCGGCCCACGCCTGGGCGTAGTGCTCGGGCAGGTAGCCGATGTAGGCGCCGGACAGCACCAGAATCAGCTGTGCTTCCATACTTTCCACCGTCGCAGCGCTGTGTTTGAAACCGTGGCGCGCCAACTCTGCCTGGCTCCAGTAGCCGCGACCGACCATGCGCTGCTGGGTGATGACCTGCTCGGGAATGCGCCGCTCATTGAATAAAGGATGCCGCGTGCTGCAATACAGCCAGTGCTGTTCGCGGTACAGCGGCATGTAGATCAACCCGCTCATGCGGTTGGAGAAGGCGCCGATGGCCAAATCCAGGCGATTGTCTTGCACGCCGAGTTGCAGTTCGTAGGGGCTCATCACCGACAAATGCAGGTGCACCGCCGGGTGTTCGAGGCTGTAGGCGCCGATCACTTCAGCGAACGGCAAGGCTTTGTCGCTGACGGTGGAGT
This sequence comes from Pseudomonas sp. PWP3-1b2, assembly GCF_049896045.1. NCBI lineage: Bacteria > Pseudomonadati > Pseudomonadota > Gammaproteobacteria > Pseudomonadales > Pseudomonadaceae > Pseudomonas > Pseudomonas sp. PWP3-1b2. The sequence continues at coordinate 65,793 of NZ_JAFCTN010000009.1, read as the reverse complement.
CGAGCACGCCCAGCTTCAGCGTGCCGCGCAACTCGCCCTTGAGCGCGGCGGCGTATTGCTCGAAGCCTTCCAGTTCGCCGAGCAGGCGCAGGGTTTCCTGATGGAACAGCTCGCCCTTGCTGGTGAGGCTGAAACCGCCGCGACCGCGATGGCACAGCACCAGGCCCAGCGCCGACTCGAGCTGGCTCATGTAGGTGCTGATGGCCGACGTCGACAGGTTGAGTTCGTGCTGGGCATTGGCGAACCCCTGGTGGCGCACGATGCTGACGAAGATGCGCAGGAGTTTCAGGTCGGGCAAGGCGTTGGCCACAAGGTCTCCAGATTCAGCTAATGCACCGCTGACCCACTGTGGGAGCTGGCTTGCCTGCGATGGCGGTCTATCAAAAAAGATTTCAGGCCTGACACACCGCTATCGCAGGCAAGCCAGCTCCCACATTTGTACCGAGTTTACCTCAGGCATTAGTTTAGAAAAATCTGAACTAAGTATTTGCCCCTGCCGATTCTTCCCGCACCGGGCTTTTCGCAGAATCGGCCCCTAATAAACAAAACAACGATGAGGCACTCCCGTGGACAAGATTTTTCACCAACCACTGGGCGGCAACGAAATGCCGCGTTTCGCCGGCATCGCCACCATGATGCGACTTCCCCACCTCCAATCCCCTGCCGGCCTGGACGCTGCATTTATCGGCGTGCCCCTGGACATCGGCACGTCGCTGCGCCCCGGCACCCGCTTCGGGCCGCGTGAAATCCGCGCTGAATCGGTCATGATCCGCCCGTACAACATGGCCACCGGTGCAGCGCCGTTTGACTCGCTGTCGGTTGCCGACATCGGCGACGTGGCGATCAACACCTTCAACCTGCTGGACGCCGTGCGCATCATCGAAGAAGCCTACGACGGGTTCCTTGAGCACAATGTGATCCCGCTGACCCTGGGTGGCGACCACACCATCACCCTGCCGATCCTGCGGGCGATTCACAAAAAATACGGCAAGGTCGGGTTGGTGCACATCGATGCCCACGCCGACGTCAACGACCACATGTTCGGCGAGAAAATCGCCCACGGCACCACCTTCCGCCGCGCGGTGGAAGAAGGCTTGCTCGATTGCGACCGCGTTGTGCAAATTGGCCTGCGCGCCCAGGGCTACACCGCCGAAGACTTCAACTGGAGCCGTAAACAGGGCTTTCGCGTGGTCCAGGCCGAAGAATGCTGGCACCACTCCCTCGCGCCATTGATGGCCGAAGTGCGTGAAAAAGTCGGCGGCGGCCCGGTGTATTTGAGCTTCGACATCGACGGCATCGACCCGGCCTGGGCGCCTGGCACTGGCACTCCGGAAATCGGCGGGCTGACCACCATCCAGGCAATCGAAATCATCCGTGGCTGCCAGGGCCTCGAGCTGGTGGGTTGCGATTTGGTAGAAGTCTCGCCGCCTTACGACACCACCGGCAACACGTCGCTGCTCGGCGCCAACCTGCTCTACGAAATGCTCTGCGTACTGCCCGGCGTGGCCCACCGCTGATGAGCGCGCAGCCAGTGCTGAAGGCCGCCGCCGAGCTGGTGTCGGCCTTCGCCCGCAATGATCGCGCCGCCTACTTTGGCGCGTTCACGGCCGATGCAAGTTTTGTGTTTTACACCCTCCCCCAGCCGCTGCTGAGCCGCGATGCCTATCAGGTGTTATGGGACAGCTGGCGCGCAAACGAGGGGTTCGAGGTGCTGTCGTGCACCTCGAGCAATGCCGTTGTCAGCCTGCAAGGCGACGTGGCGATTTTTATTCATGACGTGGCCACCGAGCTGCGCATGAACGGGGAGCAATGCTTTAGCCAGGAGCGCGAGACCATTGTCTTCAAACGACAAGGGTCTGGCACACAACAACAAGAAGGCCTGTGGCTGGCCTGTCACGAACATTTGTCCGCAATGCCGGAAGGGCTGCCGCCCCATTAGCCAATGTGATCGGAGCAGATCATGAATAATAAAAACAACCAAAACAGTATTCGCAAGATAGAAACCAACGGGGTCGAACAGATCCCGGACCACGAACGCACCGCCAGCCCCAAGGATCTGTTTCGCCTGATCTTCGGCGGCGCCAATACCTTTGCCACCGCTGTACTGGGTTCATTCCCGGTGCTGTTCGGCTTGTCGTTTCAGGCCGGTGTGTGGGCGATTGTGCTGGGCGTGCTGGTGGGCGCGCTGATTTTGGCGCCCATGGGCCTGTTCGGGCCGATCAACGGGACCAGCAACGCCGTGTCCTCCGGTGCGCACTTCGGCGTGCACGGGCGAATTGTCGGCTCGTTTCTGTCGCTGCTGACGGCGATCGCCTTCTTCTCACTGTCGGTGTGGAGTTCAGGTGACGCGCTGGTCGGTGGTGCGAAACGTCTGATAGGCCTGCCGGAAACCGACCTGACCCTGGGCCTGGCCTACGGCGTGTTCGCGATTCTGGTGCTGACCGTGTGCATCTACGGCTTTCGCTTCATGCTGTGGGTTAACCGCATAGCGGTGTGGGCGGCGAGCCTGCTGTTTCTACTGGGGATTTTCGCCTTTGCACCGGCGTTCGACAGCCACTTTGCCGGCACCATCGCATTGGGCCAGAGCGGTTTCTGGGCGGCGTTTATCGGCGCTGCGCTGGTGGCCATGAGCAACCCGATTTCCTTCGGTGCATTCCTCGGTGACTGGTCGCGCTACATCCCGCGTGAAACGTCAAAAATGCGCATCATGTTGGCGGTGGTGCTCGCACAGATCGCCACCTTGATCCCGTTCCTGTTCGGCCTGGCGACCGCGACCATCGTCGCGATCAAGGCGCCGGATTACATCGCGGCCAATAACTATGTCGGCGGTTTGCTTGCGGTCGCGCCAAGCTGGTTCTTCCTGCCGGTGTGCCTGATCGCGGTAATCGGCGGTATGTCCACTGGCACTACGTCGCTGTATGGCACGGGGTTGGACATGTCCAGCGTGTTCCCGCGATTGCTCTCACGGGTCAAGGCGACGTTGCTGATTGGGGTGATGTCGATTGCCTTCATCTTTATCGGACGTTTCGCCGCCAACCTGGTGCAGAGCGTGTCGACTTTCGCCGTGTTGATCATCACCTGCACCACGCCGTGGATGGTGATGATGATCATCGGCTTGATCGTGCGTCGCGGCTTCTACTGCCCGGATGACCTGCAAGTGTTTACCCGCGGTGAAACCGGCGGCCGCTACTGGTTCAGTCATGGCTGGAACTGGCGTGGGCTGGGGGCGTGGATCCCGAGTGCGCTGGTGGGCCTGTGCTTCGTCAACTTGCCGGGGCAGTTCGTTGGCCCGCTGGGCAACCTGGCCGACGGCATTGATATCAGTTTGCCGGTGACGTTGGGGTTGGCGTCAGTGGTGTACCTGACCTTGCTGCGTATGTTCCCGGAGCCAGCGGCTGTGTATGGCCCCAGAGGGCTGCTTCGCAGCTCATCGGAAGCCTGTTCCCTCGCCACAAAAAGCGCCTCAGTAGCCTAAAAAAATAATCGGAGACTCGCCGTCATGGCTTTGGATTTATTCGTCGTACTCATCTACGCCGCCGGCATGCTCGTGCTCGGCTATTACGGCATGCGCCGCGCCAAGACCCACGAAGACTACCTCGTCGCCGGTCGCAACCTGGGCCCGTCGCTGTACATGGGCACCATGGCCGCCACGGTGTTGGGCGGTGCGTCCACCGTTGGCACCGTGCGCCTGGGTTATGTGCACGGCATCTCCGGCTTCTGGCTGTGCGCCGCTTTGGGCGCCGGGATCATTGCGCTGAACCTGTTCCTGGCCAAACCGCTGCTCAAGCTGAAAATCTTCACCGTGACCCAGGTGCTGGAAAAACGCTACAACCCCATGGCGCGCCAAGCCAGTGCGGTGATCATGCTGGCCTACGCGCTGATGATCGGCGTGACCTCGATATTGGCGATCGGCACCGTGCTGCAAGTGCTGTTCGGCCTGCCGTTCTGGATCTCGGTGTTGTTGGGTGGTGGCGTGGTAGTGGTGTATTCGACCATCGGCGGCATGTGGTCGCTGACCCTGACCGACATCGTGCAGTTCGTGATCAAGACCGTCGGCCTGATGTTCATCCTGCTGCCGATCTGCCTCTACCGCGTCGGCGGCTGGGATCAACTGGTAGCCAAGTTGCCTGCGTCGAGTTTCAGCTTCACTGAAATCGGCTGGGACACGATCATCACTTACTTCATGATCTACTTCTTCGGCATCCTGATCGGCCAGGACATCTGGCAACGGGTATTCACTGCCCGTGACGAAAAGGTCGCCAAGTACGCGGGCACCTTCGCCGGTTTCTACTGCATCCTCTACGGCCTGGCCTGTGCGTTGATCGGCATGGCAGCGCACGTGCTGCTGCCCGACCTGGACAACATCAACAACGCCTTCGCCGCTATCGTCAAAGCCTCGCTGCCGGACGGCATCCGTGGCCTGGTAATTGCCGCTGCGCTGGCCGCCATGATGTCCACCGCCAGTGCCGGCTTGCTGGCCGCCTCAACCGTACTGACCGAAGACCTGCTGCCGCGTTTGCGCGGCGGCAAACAATCGAGCCTGAACATCAACCGTCTGTTCACCATGCTCACCGGCATCGCCGTACTCGGTATCGCGCTGGTGGTGAATGACGTGATCAGCGCCCTGACCCTGGCCTACAACCTGTTGGTGGGCGGCATGCTGATCCCGCTGATGGGGGCAATTTTCTGGAAACGCGCGACGACCTCCGGGGCGATTGCATCGATGACGTCAGGGTTTGTGACCGCGCTGGTGTTCATGTTCAAGGACGGCCTGGACGCGAACACGCCGATCTACTACAGCCTGGCGGTTGCGCTGGTGAGCTTCGTGGTAGTGAGTTTGCTGTCGCGCAGCCCGCAAGTGGAAACAGCGCGGGCGATTTGAGAGACATAGAGATTTAATGCAGTTACTTCAGCGGGTGCGACGTCGGATGTCGCGCCCGTTTTTTTGCCTGAAACAAAAACGACTGTGGGAGCGGGCTTGCCCGCGATAGCGTTAAATCAGTCGGTACTTTATTGACTGATACAACGCCATCGCGGGCAAGCCCGCTCCCACCGTTAAATTCTGCTCCGACCCGAGATTACCGGCGACGTGGCCGACGCTGCTCGTCATCCGTGCGAATTGGCACCGGTTGCAGCGGAGGCTCGATCAGGCCCAGCGCAACGCCGAGGTCATGGAGCCAGTTTTGGATTTTCTCTTTCATGGTTGCCCCCTTTGAGGGTAATGCGAGTCGGCGGTAGAAATAATGCGTGATGCAATGTCGCCGCTTCCTACAGATAGTAGCCCTAAGTCCTACGTAATGCTTGAACGAAAACACAACGAACTATTACTGAATGGATCAGAATCCTGACGGATCGTTCAAGCAGTCTCGCGGGTGTCGTGCAACAAATCGGCGCTACCTTCCTGCTGCAGGTCGATCCATGCGTTGAGGTTAGCGCCGAGCATACCCTTTCGCCACATCAGCCAGGTGGTGGCAGTGGCAAAAGGCCCGGTCAGCGGATGAACGGACACATTGTCCTTCCCCGGGAGGCTGTCGAGCATGGATTCGGACATCAAGGCCACCCCGGAACCGGCGATCACGCAGGCGAGCATGCCCTGGTAGGACTCAATCTCAATGGCCCGGCCCATGGCCACGCGGTCGTGGGAAAACCAGGTTTCAAGGCGCGCGCGGTAAGCGCAACTGCGTCGGAAGGTGAACACCGAGCGCCCGGCCACGTCCTGCGGCCCGCGCACCGGCGGGTGATCAGCTTCGCAAATCAATACCAGGCGCTCCTCGCACAGCGGCACACCGTCCAGGGATGCGATGGTGATCGGGCCGTCGACGAAGGCAGCGTCCAGGCGACCGGTGATCAACCCCTCGAGCAACTCACCGCTGGGGGCCGATTGCACCTGCAGGTTCACCATCGGAAACGCTTTGTGATAGCGCGCCAGCAGCTTCGGCAAGTGGACCGCGGCCGTGCTGTACATGCTGCCGACCACGAAATCGCCGGCCGGTTGCCCGCCTTGTACCGCGCCATGGGCTTCGTCGTGCAGCGCCAGCAGACGAGTGCTGTAGTCCAAAAGCACTTTGCCGGCAGGAGAAAGCTGCAAACGCTGTCGTTCGCGCACGAACAGCTCCACGCCGAGTTGCTCCTCCATCTGCTTGAGCCGCGTCGACAGGTTTGAGGGCACGCGGTGCAGGCGCTCGGCTGCACGGGTAATGGAGCCCTCTTCCGCCACGGCCTGGAAAATGCGCAATTGACTGAACTCCATACCTTTCTCCAAAACTGAACAAGTTGCTCACTATTATTCATTTTTACAGAAAGTCAATCGACTTTAGCCTGAGGGTCATTCGTTTCCCTGAAGGAATTAAGAGCATGTCTCCCCTGACTCGCTTACTTGCCAGCTTTATCGCCCTGATGATGGCCATGGGCATCGGCCGTTTCGCCCTTACCCCGCAACTGCCGCATTTGCTCAGCGAAGGGCAAATCGACCTGACCGGCGCGGGCCTGATCGCGGCGGCCAATTACCTGGGTTATTTCGTCGGTGCGGTGGATTCGATTTTCGCCCGCAGCCATCACCATGTGCGCGGGCGTATGTACGGGGGCCTGTGGTTATGTGTGCTGCTGACACTGGCATCGTATTGGGCCAATGGCTTCTGGCCGCATTTGCTGCTGCGCTTTGGCACGGGAGTGGCGAGCGCCTGGGCGCTGGTGATGATCACCAGCCTGAGCCAGCCGCTGGCGATGGCTGCCGGCCGCCCACGCCTGGGGGCGTTGGTGTTTGCCGGGCCGGGGTTGGGGATTTTGCTGACAGGCTTGCTGGCCTTGGGCTCCAATGTGCTGGGGCAGAACTCAGCCACCTTGTGGTTGGTATACGGCGTCGTGGCGCTGGTGATGTTGCTGGCAATTCTGCCCTTTTTGCCGCAGCCAAGCCTTGCCCATGCGCCCGCCGCTGATGCAGGCAGCAATGAAAGTATTGCGCACTTGGGCTGGATCTACTTTCTGTACGGCCTGGGCTACATCATTCCGGCGACATTTCTCTCGCAAATGGCCAGCGCGCAGTTCAAGGGCGCGTGGCAAGCCGACTTGTTCTGGCCGTGCTTTGGCTTGGCCGCAGCGGCTGGTGTGGTGGTCGCAAGCTTGCGCCGCAAGAACCCGCAGACCACCCGACGCTGGTTGATGATCACCTTGTGGCTGCAGGCGGCCGGGGTATTTGCCTGCCTGCTGGGCAATGGCTGGGGCCTGGCGTTGGGCGTGTTGCTCTGCGGTGCGCCCTTCCTGGCATGCATGCAGTTGGTGATGGCACGCTTGCGCGATGTGGCGCCCCACGGTTACCAGCGCAGCACTGGCCTACTGACCGCCAGCTTCGCCATCGGCCAATTATGCGGCCCGCTGTTGGCCTCAGTGAGCAGCCATATCAGCGGCGGCCTGCAACCGGCGCTGATCATTGCCGGCTGCGGCCTGGTGTTGGCGGGTGCGGTGCTGGTCAACCGGCAACCAGCGGCCCGGGCAGGCGAACCTGCTCGCGCCGAGCGAGCACCAGGAAAAACAGCCCTCCCAGGAAGCAGCCGGTAAACCAGGCGAAGTTGGCCATCACTTGCAAGGCCGGCGTGAAGGTGATCGCGACGCCCACCAGCGTCGCGGGCACCAGCGCCTTGACCGCTGTCCAGTTCACGCCACCGTCGAAGTAATAGCGCCCGGTCGGGCTGTCATCGAACAGCGCATCGACATCGATTTTCTGCTTTTTGATCAGGTAGAAGTCCACCAACAGAATCCCGAACAGCGGCCCGATGAAGGCCGCAAGAATGTCCAGGGTGTAGTGAATCATCAGCGGGTTATTGAACAGGTTCCATGGGGTGATAAAGATCGACGCCACGGCGGCGATCATTCCGCCGGCACGCCAGCTGATTTTGCTCGGCGCAACGTTGGCGAAGTCGAACGCCGGGGACACAAAGTTGGCCACGATGTTGATACCGATGGTGGCCGTGACGAAAGCGAAGGCGCCGAGCAGCACGGCCATGCTGTTATCGATACGCGAAACGGTGGCAATCGGGTCGTGGAGCATTTCGCCAAACACCGGCAAGGTGCCCGACACGATCACCACGGTGACCAGCGAGAACGCCAGGAAATTTACCGGCAGCCCCCAGAAGTTGCCACGTCGCACGTCCTGCATGCTGCGGCAGTAGCGGCTGAAATCGCCAAAGTTCAGCGTAGGCCCGGAGAAGTACGACACCACCAGCGCCGTCGCCACGACCACTTGGCCGAAGGCCTGCCAGCCCGACAGTGACTTTTCCGACAGGCTGAAGTTGATATTCGCCCAACCCGCCTTCCATACAATCCAGCCTGCCAGGGCAAACATCACCGCATACACCACCGGCCCCGCCCAGTCGATAAAGCGCCGGATCGACTCCATACCCGCCCAGAACACCGCCGCTTGCAGGACCCATAGGCTGAGGAAACCCATCCAGCCCAGGTACGACAGACCCGCGAAATGAGGTTCCGCATATACCGCCATCTGTGGGAAGAAGCGCAACACCACGATGATCAGGGCGCTTGATGCCAGGTACGTCTGAATGCCGTACCAGGCTACGGCGATCAGGCCGCGAATCACTGCGGGAATATTCGCGCCGAATACGCCAAAGGCCAGCCGGCAGATCACCGGATACGGCACGGCGGCTTGTTGACTCGGTTTGGCGACGAGGTTAGCGATCAACTGCACGATGCATATACCCGCGAGCAAGGCGATCAATACCTGCCAACTCGCCAGCCCAAGGGCGAACAGGCTGGCGGCAAATACATAACCGCCGACGCTGTGCACGTCGCTCATCCAGAAGGCGAAAATGTTGTACCAGTTCCACTTCTGCGGCAGCGGGCCCAGGTCCTTGTTGTAAAGGCGCGGGCTGTAGCCTTTGGGCAATTGTTCGGTCATCGCGGGCTCCTCGAAATACCGGCCTGCGCTTCCATAACAGGATGCATACGGAAGGCGGCATGGTTTGTATACGAGGTATTCAGCAGAATGCGTGCCAATAGAACACAATCCCCATTGCACAACGTTGCAAAGGGGATTGAGGCTATTTGGAAACAGGGACTACGCTCAGCAACGGTGCACTAAAATCCTGTACACAATCAGCGGTGCACTCGATGTGAACACAGGTAGCCAACCGTGCAACACGCGGCGGTCAGGAACGTGCCCCAGGCCATATCCATGATCGCGAGATTGGCAGACCAGCCTTGCAGCGTGGCCCAGTTGCTCAGGTCATAGGTGCCGTAAGCCACAAGGCCGAGCAACGCACCCAGGCGCGCAGCACGTTGCCAACTGGCGCTGGGCAGTACCACGAACACCACACAACCGATGACATACAGGAGATAGAACAACACGGCGGGCAACAGGCGAGGCTGATCGAGCATCAGCGGGCCGAGCAGGCCCTTATAGGTTGGGCCCATGATGACGCCGAGCCAAAGGCCGTCGAGCACCAGGAAAGCGAGCAAGGTGCCAAGGTAGGCAAAGATGACGTTTCTGGACATGGGTGCAACCTCCGTAGGCGCCGGTTAGCGCCTACGGAAGAGCGAAGCGGGCTCAGCTTAGTTCAATGCGATCGGCATGAATGACGATCTGGCCCTGCTTGTAGAGGGCGCCAATGGCCTTCTTGAAGTTGCCCTTGCTGACGCCGAACAAGTTGCTGATCACCGCCGGGTCGCTTTTATCGCTGACCGGCAAGCTGCCGTTATTGTCGCGTAGCTTGGCGAGAATCTTCGAATTGAGGCTGGACGCCGCTTCCTGGCCGACCGGTTGCAGGCTCAGGCTGATGTTGCCGTCGGCGCGAATCTCTTTGATGAAGCCTTTCTCTTCCTTGCCCGGGCGCAGGAACTTGAACACTTCATTCTTGTGGATCAGGCCCCAGTGCTTGTTGTTGATGATCGCCTTGAAGCCCATGTCGGTCGCCTCGGCCACCAGCAGGTCGACTTCCTGGCCTACCTGGTAGTTAGCCGGGGTTTTATCGAGGTAGCGATCCAGGCGCGCAGTAGCAGTGATGCGCTTGGTGTGCTTGTCGAGGTAAACGTGCACCACGCAATACTCACCGGCGGTCATCTGGCGCTTTTCTTCGGAGTACGGCAGCAACAGATCTTTCGGCAAACCCCAGTCCAGGAATACGCCGATGCTGTTGACTTCCACCACTTTCAAACTGGCAAATTCGCCGACTTGAACTTTCGGTTTTTCAGTCGTGGCGATCAGTTTGTCATCGCTGTCCAGGTAGATGAAAACGTTCAGCCAGTCTTCATCTTCACTGGGAATATCTTTGGGGATATACCGATTGGGCAAGAGGATTTCGCCATCTTGCGCACCGTCCAGGTACAAACCAAAGTTAGTGTGTTTAACCACTTGCAAGCTGTTGTAGCGCCCGACTAAAGCCATTTCCGATACCCTCATTACGTGGGCGGCATTCTACCCGAGTTGCGCCTGACACGCCCGCGCACCTGAAAAATCGCGGTCTGGCGTGGCGTAATACTGGCCGCGCCCCGCTCGTCTGATCAGGCGAATCAATTTTCGTCAGGAGGCAATTCGCCGCAGCTTCTCGGGTTTCCATTTAAAACAGTAGGTTAGCCATTTATTTTGCTCATTAACGTTGGCTATTTCCCCCGCCATCCGTTATTCCCAAGGGATATTTGCCAAGCAATTGTCAAGTGTTTCCTGTACGATGCATGGCCAAGTTAATTTTCTACAGGTTAGTGGCCGCCATGCGTGTAAAAGCATCCAACAGCAAAGCAAAGCCAGCTCCAGCCGTTGAAACCAGCGAATCGATCAACAGCCAGATTGCTGCTTTCCTCAAGTCCGGCGGCGAAATCCAGCAAATTGCCAAGGGCGTCAGCGGCCAGACTTTCGGCCCGTCCAAGCAGATCAGCCTGGGCAAAAAGTAAAACCTGCGCAACACACCTGGTCCCTAAGCGTCTTGCCATCAAGGCGCTAGGACTAGAGCCCGAAACACCCTCTTGCTTCACCCTCTGATGTGTAAATCGACGAACGGCCCTCATCTCCTGGCAATCGCCGGTATGCTTGCACACGTCTAGCACGGGCGTCTTGCCGTCCTTTCGTTACTGCTCCTCGCTTTTCATGGAGTGAAGCGTGTTCAAACCCTGTATTTTCCTGTTAGCTGCGCTTGCAGCCAGCCCCCTCGCGCAAGCGCAGATTTTTCAGCGCGAACTGGGCGACTTCGACCTCAAATTGGGCACCACTCCCAGCCGCAGCATGGCCCAGGGGTTGGTCAAACCCACCTCGCCGGGTAGCGACTCGTTTCACGGCGGCCTGGACCTCAGTCATGACAGCGGCCTGTATATCGGCCAGTTCTCGCCCAACATCGGGCTGTCCCCGGCCAGCAACCTTGAAGTCGATTCCTACATGGGCTTCAAACATCCCTTCGACCAGACCCTGGGCTACGAAGTCGGCTTGATTCACTACAGCTACCCCAAAATCAGCCTGCTCGACAGCCAGGAGTTCTACGGTGGCCTGAACCTGCTGGGCAATCGCTTCGGCGCGTCCTTCAGCAATGACCCGGATCGCCAGGACAGTACGCTGTTTGCCGACCTCGGCGGCACCCAGCCCTTCGGCATCGGCGTGAGCATGAAATACACCACTCACCAACTCGGTACGCCGGTGTCGGTGGACGGTGGCTCGATTCGCAATTTCAGCGATTGGTCGGTGCAGTTCTCCCGCGCGTGGATGGGCGTCGACCTGAACCTGATCTACAGCGACTCAAGCCTCAGCGGCGGCGACTGCTCGGCCTACTCCGGACACAATTCGCAATGCGATGGCCTGTTGACCTTGAAGGCCGCGCGGTCGTTTTATTAATGGGCTGAACTGTCGCGCCCGGCGCGGGTTCACATGCACTAACTCCTCTGCGCAAGGACTCGCCCATGTTGCGTCGGCTCAAACTGCTGGTGGTACTGCTGACCCTGAGCCTGGTGCTCGCCGGGTGCAATCGCGTAGGCCTGGCTTACCGCAATCTTGATGTGATCATCCCCTGGACGCTTAACGACTACCTGGACATGAATGCCGGGCAGAAGAGCTGGTTCAACGACACACTCAAGGATCACCTGGCCTGGCACTGCACCACGCAGTTGCCAGGTTATCTGGATTGGCTCGACCGCCTGCAGCAGATGGTCGACAACAATCAGGTTACCGATGCCGCGCTGCAGGCGCGCACGGTCGAGGCCAAGCAGGCGATTGGCGAGGTGGCGCGGGAGATCACACCATCGGCCATTAAGCTGCTGCAAGGGTTGGACGACAAACAGGTCAACGAGATGAACGCCGCGCTGGCCAAGGACTTGCGCAAGCGTCAGGACGAGTACCTCAAGCCGCCACTGGCGCAGCAGATCAAAGAGCGCGCCGAGCGCATGAGTAAACGTCTGGATGCCTGGATGGGCCCGCTGAGTGCCAGCCAACAGAACCGCGTCACGGCATGGTCGATTGCCTTGGGCGAGCAGAACCAGGAATGGATTGGCAACCGCGCGCATTGGCAGGCGCAATTTATTGATGCGGTGCAAAAACGCCGCGAAGCAAACTTCCCGCAGAAAATGCAGCAATTGCTGGTGGAGCGCGAAAGCCTGTGGACGCCTGAATACAAACAAGCCTATGCCAAGACCGAAGCTGCGGCGCGCAGCTTGATTGTCGACCTGATGGCCGAAAGCACTGCGCAACAGCGCATGAAGCTGACGCAGAAAATTGACGGCGTACGCAGCGATTTCAAAGCCCTGAAATGCCTCAAGGCCGCCTCGAATTAACCTGTGGGAGCGGGCTTGCTCGCGAAGGCGGCGTGTCAGTTAATAGATTCATCGACTGATTCACCGCCTTCGCGAGGAGGCCCGCTCCCACATTTGGCTAGAGTAATTTCTGTCAGGCGATCTGAGCTTTGGACGCCACTTCAGCAAACGTCGCCGGATCCAGGGCATCCGCTTGTTCGTCCAGCACCTGGCGCGGGTGATCATTGCCCGGAATCGAGCTATCAATCAGCGCCAATAACTGCGCACCCAGCGCGGTAAGAATGAAATTCTCGCCATTACCGCCCTCCTCTTCAGGGCGCGACTCAATAAACCCACGCTTGAATAGCAGCGCTTCATAATCCGCAGCGGTTTTTTTCAGCGCATCCAGATTCCCGGTGGACTCGCCCGCCGTGGCCTTCTCGGCCGCTTCCTGCTCGGCATATTTGCGAGGAGCGAAGCTGCCTTCGCCGTTCTGCACTTCATGCAGCAGCCGTTCGATCAAATCCCAGTTGTAAGTCGTCATCCTGATTCCTCCTGCAGGCCTGTGGAAAAGTTAGCCCGTCAAGGTAGTGACACGTCTTGCCACTGGCCGTTCAGCCGGGCAGACGGGCGTCAGCTCTCTGAACTTTTCAATCACAAACGGCCTCAACTGAATAACCCTGCCAAGGAGGTCCGAACATGAAAGCCCTGAGAAACCTGGCGATTGCCGCCACACTGTTGAGCGCACTGCCCGTTTGGGCCTGTACACCTGAAGAAGCCACGGCCAAGCGCAAGCAATTGGCCGATAAAGTGACCCAGCTCACTGAGCAAAACCCGACCAAGGCCAAGGAGATGAATGCAGAATTGCAGAAGATGGACATGGACACGGCCTCAGCCGACTTGCCCGACAAATGCCAATTGATTGATCAACGCCTCAAGGATCTCGACGAAGCGGCGGCCAAAGCCAAAAGTTGAGGAAAAAAAAACCGGACATCGTCCGGTTTTTTCACATCAGCGCAGGCTTATTCGGCAGCCGGAGCCTCTGGCTTGCGGCGCTTGAGCGGTGCCATGCCATCCTTGCTCACGAGCGACAGGTTGTCGGTCTTCGGCCGGTTGGCAATTTTGCGCTTGGTCGGCGACTTGGCGCCGGCTTTTTTCTTCTCGCCCTTGGCGTCGGTTTTTTTCTTCTTCACGCCAACCGCCTTGCCCGACGCCTTGACCTTTTTCGGCCCGGTGTAGGTGCCTTTGACTTCCTTGATGGTGCGGCGCTCGAACGACTGCTTCAAGTAGCGTTCGATGCTCGACATCAGGTTCCAGTCGCCGTGGCAGATCAGCGAGATGGCCAGGCCATCGTTGCCGGCACGCCCGGTACGGCCGATACGGTGCACGTATTCGTCGCCGCTGCGCGGCATATCGAAGTTGATCACCATGTCCAGGCCGTCAACGTCCAGGCCACGGGCGGCCACGTCGGTGGCCACCAGGATCTTCACGCCGCCAGCCTTCAGGCGGTCGATGGCCAGCTTGCGATCTTTCTGGTCTTTCTCGCCGTGCAGCACGAACGCTTTGTAGTCCTGTGCGACCAGGCGACCGTAGATGCGATCAGCCGCAGCGCGGGTGTTGGTGAACACGATGGCCTTCTGATAGGTCTCGTTGGCCAACAGCCAGTTGAGGATCTGCTCTTTGTGCACATTGTGGTCGGCCATCACGATCTGCTGACGCGTGGTCGCGTTCAGGTCGCTGACGTTGTTGACCTGCAGGTGCTCTGGGTTATTCAGGACCTTGGCGACCATATCGCGCAGGGTTGAGCCGCCGGTCGTGGCGGAGAACAGCATGGTTTGCTGACGGTTGACGCATTCAGCTACCAGGCGTTGCACATCGTCGGCAAAACCCATGTCGAGCATGCGGTCAGCTTCGTCCAGCACCAGCACTTCGACTTCCTTGAGGTCAAGGTTGCCTGCGTTGAGTTGCTCAATCATGCGGCCCGGGGTACCGATGAGAATATCCGGCACCTTGCGCAACATGGCGGCCTGGACCTTGAAGTCTTCACCACCGGTGATCAGGCCGGACTTGATGAAGGTGAACTGCGAGAAGCGTTCCACTTCTTTCAAGGTCTGCTGGGCCAGCTCGCGGGTCGGCAGCAGGATCAGCGTCTTTATGCTGACACGGACTTTGGCCGGGCCAATCAGGCGGTTCAGAATCGGCAGGACGAAAGCGGCGGTTTTGCCGCTGCCGGTTTGAGCCGTCACCCGCAGGTCACGCCCTTCGAGCGCGAGCGGGATGGCCGCTGCTTGCACCGGCGTAGGCTCGACAAATTTAAGCTCGGCCACGGCTTTGAGCAGGCGTTCGTGCAGGGCGAATTGGGAAAACACGGGTGCTACCTCGAAGAATTACAAAATATCAGCGGCATAGGTTACCGGTTTCGGGCGTCCAAACCGAGTTTCTTTACGCGAACGGTGCTAATCAGCTGCTTTTTTGTCAGTGAATTTGTCCGAAAAGCCAACTTTGTTGCACTTAAATGCTCTAATCGGCCCGTCTTGTCTTACAGAAGAATCGGTTTCACCCATGGATATCAAACAGCTCTGGCTCAACGTCCAAGACCTTTGGGGCACCCTCGATGAACATCCGGTATTACATTCCGGCGTGGGTTTGCTTGTATTGCTGGTGGTCGCCCTGTTGCTGGGACGGGCGGCGCGCTACCTGATCCTGCACGCTGTCAAACTGCTCGGCCGGCAACCGGCGCTGCATTGGCTCAATGACCTGCGGCACAACAAAGTCTTTCATCGCCTGGCACAAATGACGCCGTCCCTGGTCATCCAGTTCGGCCTGTACCTGGTGCCGAACCTGAGCAAGACCGCCACGCTGTTTATCGGCAACGTGGCACTGGCCTTCACCATTCTATTCATGACGCTGGCCGTGAGCGCCGTACTCAGTGCGCTGCTGGACATCTACGCGCGCACTGAACATGCGCGCACGCGCTCGATCAAGGGTTACGTGCAGTTGGCCAAGATGGTGTTGTTCGTGTTTGCCGCGATCATTATCGTCTCGACCCTGATCGACCGCTCGCCGCTGTTGCTGCTCTCGGGACTGGGCGCCATGTCGGCAGTGATCCTGTTGGTTTACAAGGACACCCTGCTGTCGTTCGTCGCCAGCGTGCAGTTGACCAGCAACGACATGCTGCGCGTCGGCGACTGGATCGAAATGCCCCAGGTCGGCGCCGACGGTGATGTGGTCGACATCACCTTGCACACGGTCAAGGTGCAGAATTTCGACAAGACCATCGTGTCGATTCCGACCTGGCGCCTGATGTCCGAGTCGTTCAAAAACTGGCGCGGCATGCAGGCCTCAGGCGGGCGACGCATCAAGCGCAGCCTGTATATCGACGCCAGCGGCGTTCGTTTTTTGAATGACGATGAAGAAGTGCGCATGACTCAGGTGCACCTGCTTACCGACTACATCAGCCGCAAGCAGGCCGAACTCAAGGCCTGGAACGAAGCCCAGGGCAACAGTGCGCAGCTGTCAGCCAACCGCCGCCGCATGACCAACCTCGGCACCTTCCGCGCGTATGCACTGGCTTATCTGAAAAGCCACCCGGACATCCAGCCGAACATGACCTGCATGGTGCGCCAGATGCAAACCACCGCCCAGGGCGTGCCACTGGAAATCTACTGCTTCACCCGCACCACGGCGTGGGCGGATTACGAGCGCATCCAGGGGGATATTTTTGATTATTTGCTGGCGGTGCTGCCGGAGTTCGGCTTGAGCCTGTATCAGCAGCCGAGTGGCAGCGATTTGCGCGCCGGGATGTTGCCGGCGGTGATGGGGGCCAGTCATTTGCCAGCCCCGGAACAACCTTCGATTTAACAACACGACCCCTGTGGGAGCGGGCTTGCCCGCGATAGCGGTGTATCAGCTTGCCTATTAGTTACTGAGCCACCGCAATCGCGGGCAAGCCCGCTCCCACAGGGGGGTTCAGCGAGGCATTGGCTGTTTGCGCACGCCCAACCGGCTGATCCACACCGCCCCCAAAATCACCAGCCCGCCCAACGCCAGGCGCCCCAGCGGCTCGTGCTGGTTCCAGATCAGCAAATTCAGCAGCAGCCCCACCGGCACATGCAGGTTGTTCATTACCGCCAGCGTGCCGCCATTGACCAGGCAGGCGCCCTTGTTCCACCAGTACATACCCAGCGCCGTGCTGACCAGCCCCAGGAATACCAGCACGCCCCATTGCAGCGGTGCTTCGGGCAGGAAGTTGGTCTTGCCGAATATCAGAAACGCCGGCAACACCACGATCAAAGCGCCCAAATAAAAGTAACCAAAACGGCGGTAATGCGGCAGATTACTCGGATAGCGCGCCACCAGGTGCTTGTACATCACCTGCCCGGCGGCGTAGGTGAAGTTGGCGAGTTGCAGCAGCAAAAAACCCATCAGGAAGTGTGGCGTAATCTGATCAAATCGGATCACCGCCGCGCCGCACACCGCCACCAGCGCGGCGATCAGCGCCCAAGGGTTGAAGCGTCGATTAAGCGCATCTTCAATCAGTGTGACGTGCAGCGGCGTGAGGATGGTGAACAGCAGCACCTCCGGCACCGTCAGCACGCGGAAACTCAAATACAAACACACATACGTCACGCCAAACTGCAGCGCGCCGATCACCAGCATGCCGCGCATGAACGCGGGTTCCACCGAGCGCCAGCGGGTGAGCGGGATAAATACCAGCCCGGCCAGTACCACGCGCACCAGCACGGCAAAGTAGCTATCAACATGACCGGCGAGGTATTCGCCGATCAAGCTGAAGGAAAAAGCCTGAATCAGGGTAACAACCAGTAGATAGCCCATGCGCGCCTCATATTGAATGGGCGGGACTTTAAGGGTTTTCAGCGGCTCACGAAACTCAAGGCAAAAAAAACCCGACCTCGCTAGCGCGGCAGTCGGGTAGGAGCACTCAGGAGCAAAAAGTGCAAAGGGAGGTTCGATACGCGTACTTGAAGGGTTTGCGTGGGGCTAGATAAACATCGCGCGATTATCTGGCGATTAACGGATCACGCCACCTGTGCCAACAGCGCCTTGGCGTGGTTAATGCCCTTCTCCTGGAAGTCACCGCTCAAATTCACCCCTTCGGCGTGAATAAACGTCACGTCATGAATCCCGATAAACGCCATGACCTGACGCAGGTAGGGTTCCTGGTGATCGGAGGCGGCACCGGTGTGAATGCCACCGCGAGCGGTCAACACAATGGCGCGCTTGCCGGTCAGCAGACCTTGAGGGCCGGTGGCGGTGTATTTAAACGTCACACCTGCACGCAGCACGTGGTCCAGCCAGGCTTTAAGGGTGCTGGGAATGGCAAAGTTGTACATGGGCGCGGCCATCACCAGCACGTCAGCGGCGAGCAATTCGTCCGTCAATTCGTTGGAGCGATCCAGGGATGCCTGTTCGAGGGTGTTGCGCTGGTCAGCAGGTTTCATCCAGCCGCCCAGCAGATGGGCGTCCAGGTGCGGAACCGGGTTCAGTGCCACGTCGCGCACGGTGATCTGGTCCGCCGGGTGTGCAACCTGCCACTGACGAATGAACTGCTGGGTCAGTTGGCGCGAGATCGAATCCTGCTGGCGGGCGCTGCTTTCGATGATCAGAACGTTGGACATGGCTGTGTAGGCTCCATCGGTAAATGCTGTAAGGCGATGGAGAAAAGATTAAACAGCACCTATTCGATAAAAAAGCGCAAAAAACTGCTACAACCCATCTAGAAATTTGTTTATAAGCGGAGTATTGCTGTCGGCATGCTCCGCTGCTGCTTCATTTCGGGGCACACGCCAGTGCGATGCGCATCTTGATAATTGCACGGGTGAACTTGACCGTGGTGTTAGTGCTTTTACCGGCCGCAACCGTGACTTTACGGGTGCGCGGCGATTCCGGGCCGTTGGTGAAGGTGACTGAACACACCGCATCAACGGTGCCGTAGTTGTTGAGGCGTATCGAACTGATGTCGCCGTCCACGTCGGAGGCGGTGTAATCCACTTGCACGCCTTCGATCTTTTTAGTCACGTCGATGGGGTAGGCAAATGCGCTCATCGGCAGCAGCGCCAGCAACACACAACACAATTTTCTCATTCGGCAGTCTCCAATAAGGACTGTCAGCTTAGGACAAGAGGAGCTCATCTTGAAAGCGCCCCGCGTTACCCTTGATCAATGGCGCACCTTGCAGGCCGTGGTCGACCATGGCGGCTTCGCCCAGGCAGCTGAAGCGCTGCACCGTTCGCAGTCCTCGGTGAGTTACACCGTGGCGCGCATGCAAGACCAGCTCGGCGTGCCGCTGCTGCGCATCGACGGGCGTAAAGCCGTGCTCACCGACGCCGGCGAAGTGCTGTTGCGCCGCTCCCGCCAACTGGTGAAAAACGCCAGCCAACTGGAAGACCTTGCCCACCATATGGAACAGGGCTGGGAGGCCGAAGTGCGGCTGGTGGTGGATGCCGCCTACCCTAACGCGCGGCTGGTGCGTGCCCTCACCGCGTTCATGCCACAAAGCCGGGGTTGCCGTGTGCGCCTGCGCGAAGAAGTGTTGTCGGGGGTCGAAGAGTTATTGATCGATGGCATGGCTGACCTGGCTATCAGCAGTTTCATCATTCCAGGTTATCTGGGCACGGAAATGAGCGATGTGGAATTTATCGCCGTGGCCCACCCCGACCATTCACTGCATCGCCTGCACCGCGAGCTGAGCTTCCAGGACCTGGAGAGCCAGATGCAGGTGGTAATCCGCGACTCCGGCCGCCAGCAGCCACGGGATGTAGGCTGGCTCGGCGCAGAGCAACGCTGGACGGTCGGCAGCCTGCCCACCGCCGCCACTTTCGTCAGCAGCGGTTTGGGCTTTGCCTGGTTGCCCCGGCACTTGATCGAGCGCGAACTCAACGAAGGCCTGCTCAAGCAGCTACCCTTGGAAAAAGGCGGCAGCCGCAACCCGACGTTCCACCTGTACTCGAACAAAGACAAACCCTTGGGCCCGGCCACGCAGATTCTTATCGATCTGTTGCGCACCTTTGACACCGCTCCCCTGGACGCGCCTTTCGCCGCCCCCGAGCAAGCCTGAAACGGAGTTCACCCATGGCCTGGTTCGACCATGAAGGCTGCAGCCTGCACTACGAGGAATATGGCCACGGTGCCCCGCTGATCCTGATCCACGGTCTGGGCTCCAGCAGCCAGGATTGGGAGCTGCAGATTCCGGTGCTGGCCCGGCATTACCGTCTGATAGTGGTGGATGTGCGTGGCCACGGGCGCTCCGACAAACCCCGCGAGCGCTACAGCATTCAGGGTTTTACTGTCGATTTGATCGCGCTGATCGAACACCTGAACCTGCCGCCGGCCCATGTCGTCGGCTTGTCCATGGGTGGCATGATCGCCTTTCAGTTGGCCGTGGACCAACCGGCGCTGCTGAAAAGCCTGTGCATCGTCAACAGTGCGCCCGAGGTCAAGGTGCGCAGCGCCGATGATTACTGGCAGTGGGCCAAACGCTGGAGCCTGGCGCGGTTACTCAGCCTGCCCACCATTGGCAAGGCGCTGGGCGACCGGCTCTTCCCCAAGCCGCATCAGGCCGACCTGCGCCGTAAAATGGCCGAGCGCTGGGCAAAAAACGACAAACGTGCTTATCTCGCCAGCTTCGACGCAATTGTGGGCTGGGGCGTGCAGGAACAACTTTCCAGAATTACCTGTCCTACGCTGGTCATCAGCGCCGACCACGACTACACCCCCGTGGCGCAAAAACAAAACTATGTAAAACTGCTGCCCGATGCGCGGCTGGTGGTGATCGAGGATTCCCGCCATGCCACGCCCTTGGATCAACCCGACGTCTTTAACGCGACTCTTCTCGACTTTCTGAAGACAGTCGAAACCACTACCCAGGATCACTGACCCATGTTGAAAAAAATCGCCTTCTTTGCAGGTTCCGTTTTGTTTGCTGCCAACCTGATGGCGGCGCAGCCTGCCAAGGCCCCGCACGTACTGATCAGCACCACCAATGGCGACATTGAAATCGAACTGGACCCGGTCAAGGCACCGATCAGTACCAAGAATTTCCTGGCCTATGTCGACAAGGGCTTCTACACCAACACGATTTTCCACCGCGTGATCCCGGGCTTCATGGTCCAGGGCGGCGGGTTCACCGCGCAGATGTCGCAGAAGCCGACTGAAGCACCGATCAAGAACGAAGCCAGCAACGGCCTGCATAACGTGCGTGGCACCCTGTCCATGGCGCGCACCAATGACCCGAACTCGGCCACCAGCCAGTTCTTCATCAACGTAGCCGACAATGCTTTCCTCGACCCGGGTCGCGACGCCGGTTATGCCGTGTTCGCCAAAGTCGTCAAAGGCATGGACGTGGTCGACATCATCGTCAACTCCCAGACCACCACCAAGCAGGGCATGCAGAACGTGCCTATCGATCCTGTCCTGATCAAGTCGGCCAAGCGCATCGACTGAGGTCAACAGGCGGTTTCGCGCGGGACTCACGAGGCACCGCGCGCATTTGAACAGGAGAGCCCGCGCGGCGGGCGTCAACCCTAATGCTCTATCGTCGTTTTGAACAACTGATTGATATTTTCCGCGACGCTCCCAGCGACGCGCCTCCCGACAAAGTCCTGCCCTTCTACCTCTACTTCCTGCGCCAGGTGTGGCCCAGTTTTGCCGCCTTGCTGGTGGTCGGGCTGATCGGTGCGCTGATCGAAGTGGCGCTGTTCAGCTACCTGAGCCGCATCATTGACCTGGCCCAAGGCACGCCGCCTGCCAACTTTTTCCAGATTCACAGCGCCGAGCTGATCTGGATGGCCGTGGTCGCCCTGCTGCTGCGCCCGATCTTCAACGGCCTGCATGACTTGCTGGTGCACCAGACGATCAACCCCGGCATGACCAGCCTGATCCGCTGGCAGAACCACAGCTACGTGCTCAAGCAGAGCCTGAATTTCTTCCAGAACGATTTCGCCGGGCGCATCGCCCAGCGCATCATGCAAACCGGCAACTCCCTGCGCGACTCGGCGGTGGCCACGGCGGAAGCCATCTGGCATGTGTCGATCTACGCCATCAGCGCCCTGGTGCTGTTTGCCGAGGCCGACTGGCGGCTGATGATCCCGCTGATCACATGGATTATTTTCTACAGCCTGGCCCTGCGTTATTTCGTGCCACGGGTTAAGGAACGCTCGGTAATTTCCTCCGAAGCGCGCTCCAAGTTGATGGGCCGCATTGTCGACGGTTACACCAACATCACCACCTTGAAGCTGTTCGCCCATACGCAGAGTGAGCAGGAATACGCCAAGGAAGCGATCATCGAGCAAACCGAGAAGAGCCAACTGGCCGCGCGCGTGCTGACCAGCATGGACGTCGCCATCGCCATCCTCAACGGCCTGCTGATTGTCACCACCACCGGCTTGGCCCTGTGGCTGTGGACGCACTCGCTGATTTCCGTGGGGGCGATTGCCCTGGCCACGGGCTTGGTGATTCGTATCGTCAACATGTCCGGCTGGATCATGTGGGTGGTCAACGGCATCTTCGAAAACATCGGCATGGTCCAGGACGGCCTCAAAACCATCGCCATGCCACTGGCAGTGACCGACCGCGAAAACGCGCCACGCCTGACAGTGCCCCACGGTGAAGTGCGCTTTGAACAGGTGGATTTTCACTACGGCAAAAAAAGCGGGATCATTGGTGGCCTGAACCTTGAGATCAAGGCCGGCGAGAAAATCGGCCTGATCGGCCCGTCCGGCGCGGGCAAGTCGACGCTGGTCAACCTGCTGCTGCGCCTGTATGACCTGCAAGGCGGGCGCATTCTGATCGACGGCCAGAACATCGCTGAAGTCGCCCAGGAGTCTCTGCGCGAACAGATCGGCATGATCACCCAGGACACCTCGCTGCTCCACCGCTCGATCCGCGACAACTTGCTGTACGGCAAACCTGGCGCCACCGAAGAAGAACTGGTGGCCGCTATCCACAAGGCCCGCGCCGATGAGTTCATCCCGTTGCTGTCGGACGCCGAGGAACGCACCGGGCTGGATGCGCATGTGGGGGAGCGCGGGGTGAAGCTCTCCGGCGGGCAACGTCAGCGCATCGCCATTGCGCGGGTACTACTCAAGGACGCGCCGATCCTGATCATGGACGAAGCGACCTCGGCACTCGACTCGGAAGTGGAAGCGGCGATCCAGGAAAGCCTGGAAACCCTGATGCAGGGTAAAACCGTAATTGCGATTGCGCACCGACTGTCAACCATTGCGCGAATGGACCGCCTGGTGGTGCTGGAGAAAGGCCAGATTGCCGAGGTTGGCAGCCACGCCGAACTACTCGCCCATGGCGGCTTGTACGCCAGGTTGTGGCAGCACCAGACCGGTGGGTTCGTCGGGATCGACTGAACATACACCGGTCAAACATGTGGAAGCTGGCTTCCAGCAGGCTCAGCGCTCGACTTCGCCTCTTATCATTAGAGGCGCCATTCAGCCTTGATGAGCCTGCATGTACTGACGCAGCAACTGATTTATACGCGTCTGGTAGCCAGTACCCTGCCCCTTGAACCACTCCAGAACGTCGGCATCCAGCCGTATCGTAACCGCCTGTTTAACCGGGACCCGTAACTCGGCACGCCGGAAAAAGTCGGCATCCAGCTCTGGAATATCGCTGGTATCTATTTCTTCGTCATTCATCTTGGCCAGGCGCTCCCAATCAGTTTTCGATGTTTGCGTCATAGTATTTGGCCTCCTTCCTGGTTGCTTTGCGGGCGGAGATGATGCGGATCACATCGCCATACCGTTCGGTGTATACGACCACACCCATTAACAATTTGATCCAGCCAATACCGATCCAACGCTCCTCGCCATAATCTGCGCGATCATCGCGTAAGGCCAGCATTGGATGTCGAAAGATGTCCGGAACGTCGTTGAAATCGATGCCGTGCTTAGCAATATTGGCGCTGTTTTTGGATTCATCCCAATGAAAAAGCATGGCACATCCTGTATGTACTTTTGTACATACAGGATAGCGGTTTGAATGTTTTGTGAGACCGTTGTCAGACCGATGGTTCACCCCTGTCGATAAGGCAGCGCTGCCCTCGCCTCTTCGGCATACGCCACAATCCCCACACGCTCACGCTCCAGAAAATCCTCTACGGCACTCTTCAAACCCGGATGGCGCAGGTAGTGCCATGACCGGGTGATCACCGGCTCAAACCCGCGAATCAGCTTGTGTTCACCCTGGGCGCCAGCGTCGAAGCGTTGCACCCCTTGGGCGATGGCGTAGTCCATGCCTTGGTAAAAGCAGGTTTCAAAATGCAGACGGTCGAATTCTCCCAGACAACCCCAGTAACGGCCGTAGAGGCTGTCGCCCCCAATCAGGCTGAAGGCCATGGCCACCGGGCGTGAACCCTGCTTGGCCAGCACCACGCGGATGGCTTGAGGCATGCGATCGGCGAGCAGGCTGAAAAACTCACGGGTCAGGTAGGGCGATTGGCGGCGCACCGCGTAGGTGTTGGCGTAGCAGGCGTAGACAAAATCCCATTGGGCTTCGCTCAGTTCGTGACCCTGCAGCCATTCGAAGTCGATGCCCTGCCCGGCCACTTGCTCGCGTTCTTTGCGCATCTGTTTGCGCTTGCGTGAACTCAGGGCGTCGAGAAAGTCCTGGAAGTCGCGGTAGCCACGGTTTTGCCAATGAAACTGGCAGCCCAGGCGCTGCAACCAGCCCGCTTGCCCGGCTAGTGCCTCGTCGGCCAAAGGGTCGGTGAAATTGATGTGCGCGCTGGAGAGCCCTTCGATTTCCAGGTAGCCCGGCAACGCGTTCAGCAGTTCGACACCGTCCTGCGCAGTTGCTGCCAGCACACGCGGGCCGCTGACCGGGCTGAACGGCACGGCCGTCAGCAGCTTGGGGTAGTAATCGATGCCCGCGCGGTCGCAGGCATCCGCCCACCCGTGATCGAACACGTACTCGCCATAGGAATGCCATTTGCGATAGCTCGGCAGTGCAGCCAGTAGCCGATCGCCCTCCCAGTGCAGCAAATGCTCAGGCTGCCAGCCCGAGTGCGGGCCCACGCTGGCGCTGTCTTCCAGGGCACTGAGGAACCCATGTTTCACGAAGGGCTGGGCCTGTGGCACCAGAGCGTCCCACACCTCAGGGGCTATTTCGGACAGGCTGTTCAAGCGTTGCAACGGCATCGGCATCCTCACTACGTCGGGGCGTGAAAGCTTGGCGAGTATCGCTTATCGCTGGATTTGGCACACCTGCAAATAGGTCGGCAAAACCCAGGCCAATGTTTCATTCATAAATAATTTGTCATCTAGATGACATCACTTCGCCACTGCACCGTAATAAACGATCGTGATACTGACGCCTGTTTTTAGAGCGCCTGGTTATAGCCGGCCTTTCTATTTCCGTCCTTCACCGGTCGGTTGTGTCCTGGATGGTTTGCCATCCCTCCTCACTTTCGGAGATTGATATGCGTCTTGCTTCCACTAAAACTGCGGCGGCCCTGTGTGGCGGCCTGATGCTGGCCCTTAGCGTTCCAGCCAGCGCCGCAGTCGACGCCAAGTTGCTCGACATGCTCAAGGCCAACGGCCAGATCACCAATGCGCAGTACACTGAACTGCAAATGGAATTGGCCCGGGACCAGAAAGAACAGCAGATCGCACGGCAGGCTCAACAAGAAAGCAACGAGCAGATCGCGGCCACCGCGAAAAAGACCAACGACCTGAGCGTGTTCGATCAGAAACTGGCCTGGGCCGCCAAGACCCAGTTCAAGGGTGACGTACGGTTCCGTCAGGAAACCATCAAGATCGACGGCGAGCCCAACAACGGCGGGCGTGACAAGGACCGTCAACGTATCCGTGCACGTCTGGGCGCCTACACCGAAATCAACTCGCAAGTGGACACCGGCATCCGTATCGCCACCGGCGGCGGCGACGATGCTCGCTCGACCAACCAGGACCTGGATAACTACTTCGACAAGAAGTCGATCTGGCTGGACCTCGGCTATATCGACTACCACCCGACCCAGATCAAAAACCTGCACGTGATTGGCGGCAAGATGCTCCAGCCATGGGTCAACATGGGCGACGTGATCTGGGATGGCGACATCAACCCAGAAGGTCTGGCATTGACTTACAAGTACCCATTGGGCAGCAGCGCCGAGTTGTTCGGCAGCCTGGGTAACTACAACCTCAAGGACAACGTGGATGGCGACGGCGTGCAATTCCGTCACGACCTGCGCATGACCGCTGGCCAGTTGGGTACGCGTTTCTCCGTCACCGACAACCTGAAAATGACCCTGGGCGGCAGCGTCTACGCTTACAAAAACGACGAAGACAGCCGCTGCACCACCACCACGACGCCTTGCGCATTGGCGGTCAACGGTAACTCGGCCAACGGCGAATTCCGACTCTATGAAGGCTTTGCTCAAGCCGACATCGGCGGCCTGGCTGTGCCTCTGGCGTTCTACGGCCAGTACGTGAAAAACAATGACGCCGTGACCGATCAGGACACCGCATGGTTGGTCGGTGCCAAGTCCAAGGTGTTCGGTTTCAACCTGGACTACAACTACCGCGACACGCAACGTGATGCAGTGGTCGGCGCGTTCACCGATTCGGACTTCGCCAACGGCACCACCGGCTCGCGCGGTCACAAGATGAAGGTCAGCTACGACATCGACAAGAACTTCGCCCTCGGCGCCACGTATTTCCTGACCAAGGCTGACTACGCCAGCCGCACTCAGCGTGATGCCAACACCAACACCCTGCAGTTGGATGCTGAAGCCAAGTTCTAAAGATAAGTGTGAAAAGCCTTGGGCCAGGACGGCCCGAGGCGGTTGCAACAGCCTCTCGTGGGCAGGTCGATCCCCATCATCCGTTCGACTCACCCACGCGAGCCTGTCTTCTGCCCCGCCTTTACAGATCTTTCAGCCGTTCGGCCGCAAGCCGTTCAGCCAATGCATCGGCATCCTTTACCGGCTCCTCCGGCATGATCTTCAGTGTCGCCTGCATCAGGCGCATCTGACGGATAAAACGCCGGCAGTTAGGGCAGAACATCAAGTGATGACGCACCAGCAGACGCTCGCGAATGGTCAATTGCCCATCGAGGTAATCACTGGAGCGGGCCACTTGTTCTTTACAGGTCAACATTCGCCCGTTTCCTCAAAATGCTCCACCGTGGCGAAGACTTTAAGCCGTGCTCGATGCAACAGCACACGGACATTGGAGAGCGAGAGGGTCAGAAGATTACAGATCTCCTCCAATTCCAGGCCTTGGCGTTCACGCAGCACCAGCACGCTGCTTTGCAGCTCCGACAAACTCAGCAACGTGTGCTCCAGGCATTTGCGCAATTCATCCTCGGTCAGCAAGGCTTCCGGGGTGTCCTGGTGCCAGGCATACGGGGCTACGGCCCAGTGGCCATCGTCTGGCACGAAGCGGTCGTCACCAATGGTGCCGTGGGGCGAAGGCAAATCGTCGAGCAACACTTCCCGGCGATTTTTTTTGTAGCGGCCTTTGGCGGAGTTGGCGGTGATGGTCAGCAGCCAGGTCTTGAGGCTGGAACGCCCTTCGAACCTGGCCAGGTTGCGCACTACCGACAGCCAGGCATCCTGCACCACTTCGTCGGCATGGCGTTGGCCAACAATCGCATAGGCCACCGCACGCATGGCGCTCTGGTAGGTGGTGACCAATTCCTTATAGGCCCGCTGCTCGCCCTTGAGCAATCGTTCAAGCAGGTGCGTGTCGTCCGCTGCTGCCATCGTTTACCTCAACCCTGCTATGGAAATCCGATACCTGAAGGCGCTGGCTTGCCTGCGATAGCGGCGGTGAATTCACCCTCGTCACAGCAGGCAAGCCAGCTCCCACATAACCGCATTCTGGCTGTCTATCAGCGTTTACGCAGGATCACGCTGCCGATCGAATAACCGGCGCCAAACGAACTCAGCACTGCGACGGCGCCTTTCGGCAAATCGTCCTGATAGGTGTGGAACGCAATCACCGAACCGGCTGAGCTGGTATTGGCGTAGGTATCGAGAATCACCGGCGCCTCTTCGATCGAAGCCTCGCGGCCCAGCAGTTTTTTCACGATCAGGTGGTTCATGCTCAGGTTAGCCTGATGCAGCCAGAAGCGCTTCACATCGCCGACGTTCAGCTGGTTTTCCTGCAAATGCACACCGATCAGCTCAGCGACCATCGGGCAGACGTCACGGAATACCTTGCGGCCTTCCTGCACAAACAGCTTGTCGGGAGCGCCAACGCCTTCTTCCGCGGTGCGGTTGAGGAAGCCAAAGTTGTTGCGGATGTTATTCGAAAACTTGGTCAGCAGCTTGGTGCTCACCACGTCGAATTGGTGCTCGGAAGTGGCCAAGTCAGCACGTTCCAGGACCACTGCAGTGGCCGCATCGCCAAAAATGAAGTGGCTGTCGCGGTCACGGAAATTCAAGTGGCCGGTGCAGACTTCCGGGTTGACCATCAGGATCGCCCGGGCCTGACCCAGCTGGATGCTGTTGGCGGCGTTCTGAATGCCGAACGTTGCCGAGGAACACGCCACGTTCATGTCGAAACCGAAGCCTTCGATGCCCAGGGCTTCCTGCACTTCAATGGCGATAGCCGGGTAAGCGCGCTGCAGGTTGGAGCAGGCGACGATCACGCCATCGATATCGGCAGCGGTCTTGCCGGCGCGCTGCAAGGCCTGTTCGGCAGCGCCGATCGCCATCTGGCAGAGCACTGACCATTCGTCATTGCTGCGCTCGGGCAGGCGCGGCGCCATGCGTTGCGGGTCGAGGATGCCGTCTTTGTCCATCACAAAGCGGCTCTTGATGCCCGACGCTTTCTCGATAAACGCTGCGCTGGATTCAGTCAGCGCCTGCACCTCACCGCGCTCGATGGCGGCGGCGTTGCTGTCGTTGAACTGTTGCACGTAAGCATTGAAAGACTGCACCAGCTCTTCATTGGAGATGCTGTTGGCCGGTGTGTACAGGCCAGTGCCGCTGATGACGACGTTATGCACGGTCGTTCCTCTAAATCTGTCAGGCAGAAGATATTGGTACCGTCGTACCAAATATTAAGTCGTCCGATGCCATCCAGCGGGCATCAAACTGGCAACGCTTTATTCCATCGCGCCATGGCTGCAACAGCGCTTCACGACGATCCCGGCATTTATAACCGCGAAGTTTGCCACAACCTCGGGGATTTGGCGCTATTTCCAGGGTGAGCTCCGCTCCCACATTTTGACCTGCTTCGCCCTGGAGAACGAGAACCGACTCAGGCTTCGACCAAACTCCATTGCTTGCTCAAACGCTTGTCGGAAATCGGTACCTTGGTCCCCAACTGCTGAGCGAACAGCGACACGCGGTACTCCTCAAGCCACCAGCGGTAGAGCTCCAACTGCGGGTCGCGTTTGCCTTCCTGGGCGTGTTTTTTCAGGCGGTTTTCGTACTGAACCCACAAACCGGCCAACTCACCGCTCCACACGCGGTCTTTTTGCACCTGGCTCGGCAGTTTTTCCAGCCTCAGTTCAATGGCCTTGAGGAAACGCGGCAGCTCCTTGAACCACTGAGACGGGGTTTCCCGTACGAAACCCGGATACACCAGGTTGCTCAGTTGCTGCTTGATGTCGTTCAACGCAACCGCCTGGGCCAGGTCGATCTTGCCTTTGAAGCGCTTTTGCAGGCCGTGCCAGAGCTTCAGCACTTCAAGGGTCAGCCGCGCCAGGCGTTCAGCGTGCTCGGTCCAGCCGCCCCGCTTGCGCTCGGCCAACGCCGCCAGCCCGGCACCGTCGCGTGGCAGGCTGGCTTCGCCTTCAAGTACGCAGGTGTCGAGGCTGGCCAGCAGGATGTCTTCCACCAGCGCATCGATACGCCCCAACTCGCGGTACATCAGGCCCAGTTCGGTCAGCCCCGGCAGTTTGCCACGCAGGAATTTTGCCGGTTCCGCCAGTTGTTGCAGCAGCAAACGCTGCAACGCGCGGCGATGCTGGAACTCGGCTTCGGCGGCAGTCGAAAAACGTCCTTCCTTGACCGTGCCGTTTTCTTCAACCAGCGCCGGGTAGACCGTCATCGACAGCCCGGCGATCTTTTGCTGGGTCTTCTCGGCCACCGCCGCAAACACCTTGGCTTCCACCGGCTGCTGGCTTTTCGCGGTCTGCGGCACGGCCAACGCGGCTTGACTGGCCTCGGCAAAGCGCGCGGTCAGCTCGGCGAGGTCGCGGCCTTCGCCGAGGAACTTGCCCTGGCCGTCGACCACTTCCAGGTTCATCTTCAGGTGGTTTTCCACCTGCTGCGCCGCTTCGGCCCACGCTTCCTCACTGACCCGCGCGCCGGTGATGCGCAGCAATTCGCGCCCCAGTGCCTGGGGCAGCGAGCCCTGGCCGAACTCAATGCGTTGCAGCGCGGCCTTGACGAAGTCCGGCACCGGTACAAAGTTTTTGCGCAGCGCTTTCGGCAAATTGCGCACCAGCGCGATGCACTTGGCTTCGATCACCCCAGGCACCAGCCACTCCAGACGTTCCGGCGGCAAAGCCGGCAACAGCGGCGCCGGCACGCGCAGGGTCACACCGTCGCGCGGGTGGTTGGGTTCGAAGTGGTAACTCAGCGCCAACTCCAGATCACCCAGGTGCAGAGTGTCGGGGTAATGCAAGGCGGTGACTTCACTGGCCTCGCGAGCCAGCACGTCTTCTTCGCGCATGATCAGCAGTTGCGGGTCTTTCTGACTGTTGACCTTGTACCAGCTGTCGAACGTGGCGGTTTGATGGATCTCCGCCGGCAAGCGCGCGTCGTAGAAGGCGTACAGCGTCTCCTCATCCGCCAGAATGTCGCGGCGGCGCGCCTTGGCCTCAAGCTCATCAAGCTGCTCCAGCAATTGCTGATTGGCCGTCAGGCACTTGGCCCGCGACTGAATCTCGCCACGCACCAACCCCTCACGGATGAACAGCTCGCGTGACACCACCGGGTCAATCGGCCCGTAATGCACGGGGCGGCGTCCGACCACAATCAGCCCGAACAGGGTGATCTGCTCAAACGCCACCACTTGGCCACGCTTCTTCTCCCAGTGCGGCTCAAAGTGGTTTTTCTTGATCAGGTGCCCGGCCAGCGGCTCGATCCAGTCGGCGTCGATTTTCGCCACCATGCGCGCGTACAGCTTGGTGGTTTCCACCAGCTCGGCCGTCATCAGCCATTGCGGGCGCTTTTTGCCGATGCCCGACGACGGGTGAATCCAGAAGCGTCGCTGACGCGCGCCAAGATAATCGCCGTCTTCGGTTTTTTGGCCAATCTGGCTCAACAGGCCTGACAGCACCGCCTTGTGCAGTTTCGGGAAGTCCGCTGGCTCTTTGTTGATCGTCAGCTGCATGTCGCGGCAGATCAGGCTGAGCTGGCGGTGGGAGTCGCGCCATTCACGCAGGCGCAGGTAATTCAGGAAGTTCTTGCGGCACCAGTTACGCAACGGGCTGGCGGTCAACGCCTGGCGCTGCTCTTCAAAGCCGCGCCACAAATTCACCAGGCCGGCAAAGTCCGAGTCTGGGTCTTTCCACTGCGCGTGCGCCTGATCGGCGGCTTGCTGACGCTCCGGCGGGCGCTCGCGCGGGTCCTGGATCGACATGGCGCTTGCCACGATCAGCACCTCCTGCAAGCTGCCGAGTTTGGCAGCCTCCAGCAGCATGCGGCCCATGCGCGGGTCCACCGGCAGGCGCGCCAATTGGCGGCCCAGCGGCGTGAGCTGGCTGTTGCGGTCGACCGCCGAAAGCTCTTGCAGCAGGTTGAAACCGTCGCTGATGGCCTTGCCATCCGGCGGCTCGATAAACGGGAAGTCGGTGATCTCGCCGAGGCGCAGGTGCAACATCTGCAGGATTACAGCGGCAAGGTTGGTGCGCAAAATTTCCGGGTCGGTGAATTCCGGGCGCCCGATAAAATCTTCTTCGCTGAACAGCCGAATGCAAATACCCGGCTCAACCCGACCGCATCGGCCTTTACGCTGGTTGGCACTGGCTTGGGAAATTGCCTCGATCGGCAGGCGCTGGACCTTGGCGCGGTAGCTGTAGCGGCTGATGCGCGCGGTGCCGCTGTCGATCACATAACGGATGCCCGGCACGGTCAGCGAGGTTTCGGCGACGTTGGTTGCCAGCACCACACGACGGCCCGGGTGCGACTGGAAAATCCGCTGCTGCTCAGCCGGCGACAGGCGCGCATACAGCGGCAGAATTTCGGTGTGTTTGAGCTGAGCCTTGCGCAGCATTTCAGCGGCGTCGCGAATCTCGCGCTCACCCGGCAGAAACACCAGCACATCGCCGGGGCTGCGGCGTTCGCTGCGTTCGTAGGCCGCGATCTCATCGAGGGTAGCGAGGATTGCCTGGTCGAGGGTCAAGTCGTCCTCGACGCGGTTGCCCTCCTCGTCCTGCTTTAGCGTCAGCGGGCGATACCAGGTGTCCACCGGGAAAGTGCGACCCGAGACCTCGACGATAGGCGCGTCGTCGAAGTGCCTGGAAAAGCGCTCAAGATCGATGGTCGCCGAGGTGATGATGACTTTCAGGTCGGGGCGACGCGGCAGCAGGGTTTTCAGGTAGCCCAGCAGGAAGTCGATGTTCAGGCTGCGCTCGTGGGCTTCGTCGACGATGATCGTGTCGTAGCGTTCGAGGTAGCGGTCGTTCTGGGTTTCCGCCAGCAGAATGCCGTCGGTCATCAGCTTGATCAGGGTGTTCGAGTCGCTTTGGTCTTCAAAGCGCACCTGATAGCCGACCAGCGCGCCCAACGGCGTGGCCAGCTCTTCGGCAACCCGGCTGGCGACACTGCGAGCGGCGATTCGGCGTGGCTGGGTGTGGCCGATCAGGCCGTACTGGCCGCGACCGATTTCCAGGCAGATCTTCGGCAACTGCGTGGTTTTACCCGAACCGGTCTCACCGGCAATGATCAGCACTTGATGCTTGTTCAGCGCGGCCTTGATTTCATCGCGCTTGGCGGCGATCGGCAGGCTGTCGTCGTAGCGAATCACCGGCAGGCTGGCGCGCCGCGCGGTCACTTGGGCGCAGGACGCCTGCATGCGCGTGACCCACTGCGCCAGCTTCTCCTCGTCGGGCTTCTTGCGCAGCTCAAGCAACTGGCGCCGCAAGCGATTGCGGTCGGCGAGCATGGCGTGATCGAGGTTTTTCAGCAGTTGGTCAATCGTGGGCGCTTGGTCAGTCATCAGGTACTTTGACGGTCATCTAATAGGCACGGCCGCCAAGTGTGGCAGAAAAGCGCCTTATCTGGCAGACAGCTATGTAAATGTGGGAGCGGGCTTGCCCGCGATTGCGGTCTGTCAGCAACACCTGTTCCGGCTGATACACCGCGATCGCAGGCAAGCCAGCTCCCACAGGAGATCAGTGTTTTATAGAGGTTCTTTGCGCCTGTACGGAAACACGTCGATGACCTTGCCCGCGCGAATCGCCTCTTGCAGGCTTTTCCAGTAGTCGGCGTTGTACAACTCACCGTGCAACTCGTCGAACAGCCTGCGCTGGGCGGCGTCGGCAAACAGGAACGGTGGGAATTCTTCGGGGAACACGTCCAGTGGGCCGATGGAGTACCAGGGTTCGCAAGCCATTTCGTCCTCCGGCGTACGGGGCGCGGGGATGTGGCGGAAGTTGGCCTCGGTGAGAAAGCAGATTTCGTCGTAATCGTAGAACACCACGCGGCCGTGACGGGTGACGCCAAAGTTTTTTAACAGCATGTCGCCGGGGAAGATGTTCGCCGCCGCCAGTTGCTTGATTGCCAGGCCGTAGTCCTCAAGCGCCTCACGCACCTGGGCGTCGTTGGCGTTTTCCAGGTAGAGGTTGAGCGGGGTCATGCGCCGCTCGGTCCAGCAGTGGCGAATCAACACGGTGTCGCCTTCGACTTCGACAGTACCGGCGGCAACCTCAAGCAGTTCGGCCAGGCACTCGGGTTCGAATTTGCTCAGGGGAAAGCGGAAATCGGCAAATTCCTGGGTATCGGCCATGCGCCCTACCCGGTCGACGCTTTTCACCAAACGATACTTCTCGATCACCGTGGCGCGGTTGACGTTTTTCGACGGCGAAAAACGGTCCTTGATGATCTTGAACACGGTGTTGAAGCCCGGCAAGGTGAACACGCTCATGACCATGCCGCGCACGCCGGGAGCCATGATGAATTGATCATCGGTGCCTGCCAGGTGGTCGATCAGCGCGCGGTAGAACTCCGACTTGCCGTGCTTGTAGAAACCGATGGAGGTGTACAGCTCGGCAATGTGTTTGCCGGGCAGGATGCGCTTGAGAAAGCCGATAAATTCCGCCGGCACCGGCACGTCGACCATGAAGTAGGAACGGGTGAACGAGAAGATGATCGACACGTCGGCTTCGTCGGTGATCAGCGCGTCAATCTGGATGCCGCGCCCTTCCTGGTGCAGCAGCGGAATCGCCAGCGGCCATTGCTCGTCGCGGGTGTAGAGGCGTCCTACGAGGTAGGCGCCTTTATTGCGGTAGAGCACCGAGGAGAACAGCTCGATGTTGAGGTCCGGGTCTTTGCATACCCAATCGGGCAGGTTCTCGCGCAACTGTGCTTCGAGGCGACGCAGGTCGGCGGGCAAATCGGCGTAGGGTTCGCTGAAACTGTAATCGGCGAAGATCTGCGCGAGCATCTCCGCAATCTTCCCGGCTGGCGTGTACAGGCGTGTTTGTGCAGCCCGCGCCCGGCGCAGGCTCGGCCGCGTGGTGTGGACGAACATGCAGGCGTCGCTGATCAAGTCATGGCTGAACAGGCCACAGAAGATCGAGTTGTACCAGGTCTCGGACAGCTCATCGTCAAAGCGCAGGTCGATCAGGCCGATGTAGGCGCTTTTGACCTCAGGCCACGCGTCGACTTCAAGCAACGTCGCCTGGTCAAAGCCTGCGCGCAATCGCGCCGTCACTTCACTGACTTTCTCCTCGTACAAATTGATGCGCGCCGCTGAAGCGATTTGCCCCTGCTGCCACTGCGCCTTCTCGAAACGTTCGCGGGCGCCATCGGTGATCTGGCGAAAATGCTCACGGTAATCGTCAAATCCATCGAGGATCATCCGGGCGATGGCAAGGGCGGATTGCGACATGCGGGAAACCTCGAACGGGCATCGGGAAGCCCTGAGCTTAGCCACTGAACGAGTGGCAGGTGAAAGAAGTTTGTCCAGGCCACGTTGTACAAGTTATTGGAATTCGTACATTTATTTTGCACTTCACAACCAGACCAAACGGTCAAAAAAAATCACTCACAAATGCCTCACGTTTCGCCTGCAAGCCTTTACCCCGCGTCTTTGCGCCTGATCCGGAAAAACTCGACGCCGTTCCAACCTTACACATTTATAAACGCTTTGAAACAGCGTAAGGGAAACCCCGATTACCACATCAATGGCACTTTGCTATACAGCGCGCCCTTTCCCACCCTAACAAGGTCAGAAGACCGATCCGGGAACAGGTTCTAATCGTCTAAGGAGCAATAAGATGTCATTGAGGAATATGAGGATCGGTCTGCGCGCCAGCCTGAGTTTTGGTGTGCTGGCAAGTATGCTGGTGATTGTCGGAATGTTCAGCCTGGGGCAAATGGCCAAGTTGCGCGAAAGTGCGCTGGTTATCGAAGATTCGTGGATGCCGAACATCGAGAGTATCCACGACGCTGCCGCGTACATCGCGGTTATCCGCCTGGAATCCCTGCGCCTGGTGACCACCGACGAGTCGCGCATACGCGACACCAGCAAAAGCCAGATCACCCGCCAGCGCGGCGAACTGCAAACGCTGTTTGAGCACCATGAAAACCTGTTGAGCGGCGACGAAGAGCGCGCCATGTTCGAGCAGCTCAAGGCCGACGTGAACACCTACGTCACCCTCGTCAGCCAGTTGGTCGTCTTGGTGGACAAGGGCCAGCAGCAAGACGCCATTGATCTGCTCACCCGCCGCATCGCGCCTCAAGGCGCGGTGCTCAACAAAAGCCTGGAGGCCCTGATCAGCTTCAACCAGAAAGGCGTGAAGGGCGCGGCAAACTCGGCGGCGCATATATATGCCAGCGCCCTATGGGTGGTCGGCCTGATTATCGGCTGCGCACTGGTTGCGACCTTGGTGCTGGCATGGTTACTCACCCGCAGCATCACCACGCCCATTGCCCAGGCGCTGGCCGTGGCACGCACCATTGCCGCCGGTGATTTGAGCCGACCCATTGTGGTGAGTGGCCGTGATGAGCCGGCGCAATTGCTGACCGCGCTGGCCGCGATGCAAGCGCAACTGCAAACCACCATAAGAGGCATCAGCGACTCGGCGCAGCAACTGGCCTCCGCCGCCGAAGAGATGAGTTCGGTGATGGAACAGAGCACACGCGGCCTGCAGGCGCAGAACGATGAGATCGAACAAGCCGCCACCGCCGTCAACGAGATGAGCGCGGCGGTGGATGAAGTGGCGGGCAATGCGGTGTCCAGCGCCGAAGCGTCCAAGGCCTCCGATGAAGACAGCAAGCACGGCCATTATCAGATCAGCGAAACCATCAGCTCGATCCAGAACCTGGTAGACGAAGTGCTCGGCGCGTCCAATAAAGCCGAAGGCCTGGCTTCGCAGGCCCAAGACATCAGCAAAGTGCTGGAAGTGATTCGCGGCATTGCCGGGCAAACCAATTTGCTGGCGCTGAACGCCGCCATCGAAGCCGCGCGCGCAGGCGAAGCCGGGCGCGGTTTTGCGGTGGTCGCTGACGAGGTGCGCTCGCTGGCGCAACGCACGCAGGATTCCACCGAAGAAATCGAACAGATGATCACCGGCATCCAGCAAGGCACCCAGGACACCGTCGGCGCGCTGAACAGCAGCGCCGAGCACGCTGGCCAGACCTTGCAGCGGGCCAACGGCGCGGGCAGTGCGCTGGAAAAGATCACCGCCGCCATCTCGCAAATCAGCCAGCGCAACCTGGTGATCGCCAGCGCCGCCGAGCAACAAGCGCTGGTGGCCCGTGAAGTGGACCGCAGCCTGGTGAACATTCGTGACCTGTCCACGCAAACCGCCGCCGGCGCTACCCAGACGTCGGCCGCCAGCCAGGAGCTGTCACGCCTGGCGGTGAACCTCAACGGCCTGGTAACCCGGTTTGTCCTGTAATTAGCGATTGTGTCGGGCAGGCCGCTGGGCAAGAATCGCCGCCTTGTTAACAGAGGCGCGCGCCGTGAGACCTGTCGATACGTTGTACTTGCTGGGGCTCGCTGCCATCTGGGGCGCGAGCTTCCTGTTCATGCGCATCATCGCGCCAGAAATCGGCACGGTGCCGACCGCGTTTTTCCGCGTGTCGATCGCCGCTGCCGGCTTGCTGGTGATCTTGACCGCGATGCGCGTGAAATGGGACTTCCAGGGCAAGTTCAAGACCGTCCTGCTGCTGGGCGTGATCAACTCCGGGATTCCGGCGACCCTGTACTCAGTAGCCGCCCAAGTGCTGCCCGCCGGCTATTCGGCAATCTTCAACGCCACTACGCCGCTGATGGGCGTGTTGATCGGCGGGCTGTTCTTCAGTGAGCGCCTCACGCCCTCAAAAATTGCCGGCGTGTGCCTGGGCCTGCTCGGCGTGGGCGTACTGTCCCGTGCCGGGCCGGTGGCGTTTGACAGGGAATTACTGACAGGCGCATTAGCCTGCCTGCTGGCCACCACGTGCTATGGCTTTGCCGGTTTCCTCGCACGGCGCTGGCTCGACCAGCGCGGCGGGCTGGACAGCCGCCTCTCGGCCCTGGGCAGCATGCTCGGCGCCACGCTGTTCCTGCTGCCGTTTTTTGCCTACAGCGCGATCAGCCACCCGCCGGCGAGCTGGGGCGGCTGGCACGTGTGGTTGTCATTGCTGGGGTTGGGGCTGGTGTGTACGGCGTTTGCCTACATCCTGTACTTCCGCCTGCTATCGTCCATCGGGCCGGTCAGGTCGATGACGGTGACCTTCATGATTCCGCCATTTGGCGTGCTGTGGGGCGCGTTGCTGCTGGATGAGCCGCTCTCAATGGCGCATCTGTATGGCGGCGTGTTGATCGGGGCGGCGTTGTGGCTGGTGTTACGCGCCGGGAAGCTGGCCAGATGACTGCGCGGGCAAAACCAAAGGCACGGTGCAGGCTATTTTGAAATGACGCGGAATAAACCATGAATAACGCTGCACATGGACGGGCGGTCAATACATTCGTTCTCTTGGCCTTGTCGGCTTTTTTCGTCATCGGCAATTTTCTTTGGCAAGGCCATGACAGCTTCAACCTGTGGGATGAAGGGTTCCTGTGGTACGGCGCCAGGCAGATAATTGCCGGCCAGGTACCCATTCGGGATTTCATGGCCTACGACCCTGGCCGCTACTACTGGTCGGCGGGGTACTTTGCTCTCGCAGGCGATACGGGAATCATGGCGTTGCGCGCCTCCGTCGCGGTGTTTCAGGTGGTGGGCATGTACGCGGGGCTGTGGACGCTTTCGATTGCGCTACGCGCAAGCGCGCTGAAAAAGTACGTTTTTTTGTTTCTTTCAGGCGTCGCGCTCATGGCGTGGATGTACCCGCGACACAAGATCTTTGATATGTCCATTTCAATGATCATCGTCGCAGGCCTGGCTTACCTGCTGCTCAACCCAAGCGTAAAACGCTACTTTCTGCTGGGCATCATCGTCGGCCTCGCGGCGGTGTTCGGCCGCAATCATGGGGTGTATGGCGCGCTCGCCAGTGTGACAGCCATAGGGTGGCTCGCCATCAAGGCGCCCGACACGGCCCCTGGCTTCAAAGGCATCCGGGCCTGGGTGGCGGGCGTTGTCGTGGGCTACCTGCCGGTCGTCGCTCTGTGCTTGCTGATACCCGGTTATTTTTCAGCCTTCATCGACACGATCGTGTTCATGCTGGAGCAAGGAAACACCAACCTGCCGCTGCCCATCCCGTGGCCCTGGACCGTTGGCTTTGGTACCGCCGGCATTGTCATCGAGACGCGATGGTTCCTTGTCGGGCTGTGCTTCATGGCATTGCTGGCATTCGGTATCGGCGCACTCGGCTGGGTGTTCAAACAACGGCTGCAGGGTAAAGCGGTGCGCCCTGAACTGGTAGCAGTGGCGTGCGCTACCCTGCCGTATGCGCACTTTGCCTTTGCGCGAGCAGACGTCGGCCACCTCGCCCAGGGTATTTACCCCATGCTGCTGGGCACCTTCATCCTGTTGGCGGCACTCCACTCGTGGGCGTGGAAATTGATACTGGCCGCACTCACGGCCTGTATCAGCCTGTTCATCCTGGCCGCGTGGCAGCCTGGCATACTCGCTCGCACTCAGGACGGCTGGCGGCAGGTTGAGGTTTGCGGCTCGACGCTTTCCATGGACGCCGGCACCGCCGATGCAGTGCAACTCTTGCGCGACCTGACAGACCGTTATGCCCCTGACGGCAGAACCGTGCTGGTACTGCCCTTCTGGCCGGGCGCCTATCCCTTGCTGGAACGCAAAGCGCCACTGTGGGAGATTTACGCACTGTCGCCTCGGTCCGATGACTTTCAGCGTGCAGAAATTGAACGGATAAAAAAAGCCGATCCAGGGTTTGTACTGGTCTTTAACATGGCGATGGACGGTCGAGAAGCGCTGAGGTTTTCCAATTCGCACCGTTTGATAGACGACTATATTCGCAGCCATTTTGAAGCCGTGCAGCCTACTCCCGAGCCGGCTTATCAAATTTATAAAGCGCTTCCAGAAGCGAAAAACAAACTGACCGGGGAAAAGGTTGTAGAGTGATCGAAAAGTAGCCAGTTGATTTGTAAACTCGCCGCCCGCGTGCACGGTAATGGTTATATAGCGTCCTATTGAAGAGGGGCGCTCGCTCTAGTAACTGAGATATTTATGGATGAGGATGGGTCAGTTTTGGTTAACTTTAATCGA
The DNA here is from genome assembly GCF_049896045.1 of Pseudomonas sp. PWP3-1b2. Taxonomy (NCBI): domain Bacteria; kingdom Pseudomonadati; phylum Pseudomonadota; class Gammaproteobacteria; order Pseudomonadales; family Pseudomonadaceae; genus Pseudomonas; species Pseudomonas sp. PWP3-1b2. Next base: position 26,265 of record NZ_JAFCTN010000009.1, on the reverse strand, counting down.
CACCTGGACGGACTGTCCGGCCGACATGTAGCGATAGTCGTCGTTGCGTTAATGTTCCTGACCTACTTCTGGATAGGCTTTATCCCACTTCATGACGGCGCCGGATGGGACGGCAACGACTATGTGGCCTACGTGCAGATGCTGGCCTCCGGTGTACCCATCACCAATGATCCCTATCGACTGGTCAGAATGTCGGGGTTCCTTCAGCTGATGCCTTTCGCCTGGCGTGGAGAAGGCAAGGAAACACTGATTTTCATCCAGCTGTTATTTGACATCGGGTGCATGGCCATTGGCACTGGCTGCTTGTTCAGTTGCCTGCGCACATTGGGCGTTACACCACATAAAGCAATTTTATCGGTGGCCTTGTTTACGTTCAGTTGGGCCGGCCTGGTAATGCCTGTTTTCTATCCACTGTTGAGCGATAACCTGGCCATTCCTTTTTGCTGCATCGCCTTGTGGTGTTGGGTTAATCAGAAAACGATTGCGCTGCATATTATCTGCGCGTGGTTTGCCTGGTTATTTCCAGCGCTGTTTGTGGTTCCACTTGGATTAATTGTCTTTCCTTACGCGCATAAAAACACAACCACGTTTCACATCACCCATTCAAAACGTCTACAGAAATCGCTATTTGCTGTTTTTCTAGTGGTTGGCCTGGCGGCTTATCATCACTTCATGAAAGACATCACTGACATGAGAATTGCCACCCACATTATCAGCGGGGGTAAAACAGCGCTGGTGGGCTTCATACCGATCTCGATACTGATTCAATCGGTCATTATCGGGTTGCTCGCCTGGATAGCGGCGAGTATTGCGTGCAGCCCGCAACTGTATCGAGGCCTCAGCGTGAAAGGCCTGGTGCTGGGCGCCTGCACTGTCGGCATCAGCTTTCTGACAATGCGCACGCTGATTGATTTTTCGACAGGTTTTCAAGGGCCCCCACTGCTCGACAACTTGATGATGCAAAGCGCCGGTGCGCCGCTCAAGCCCTGGATATCGCACTTCCTGTACTTTGGTTTTTGTGTGTTGCTGGTTGCCGTTTACTGCGTTCGCTGGTCATTCAATGGCGACCGTAACGTGCCGATCAGTTTGCTGGTGATTTTCACGCTGTTCTCTCCACTTCTGAGCTTTGGCTCCGAGAGCCGGCAGTGGATCGGGATCTTTCCGGTAGCGATTGTGATCTACGCACTGATGGAGATTAATTGGCGGCAGCAGGTGTTCATGGCGATCCTGGCGGTACTCTCTCTGTTTACCCTGTTCGGGCTCAGAGAGGCTTCGCAGACAGCGGTCGAGCACACGCTGGGGCTACAGAGCTCCGAATGGCAGTACTACTTTGGGCGGCAAGGGCCGTGGATGTCTGTGGAGTCTTATGAGTCCGGCGTGGTCGCCTTGATCATAGTGATTGTTATCTACCTGTACCTGGGTGCAACCGGCAACAAAAAAGCTGTCGAGGCCGAAAGCTAAGGCTCACGCCCCCCTCTTATCAAGGCCCTGGCCCCTGAAGCTTCATCCAGGCAATCAAGTGACCGCGAGCAGCTGAGCGCTTACTTGACCCGTTTACTTGCCGACATCACTTTTGGTAGTCGAGAACACATACCTGGAAAGAACAAAAGTCATGGGTACCGTAATCGCAATAGCGATTAACGGAGCGATACGGCTGTCCCATCCAAGCTTTTCAACCCACACCCAAAGTATCAAAAGGCTGGTGAGGTACTGCGCCAGATAGACCAGGGGAAACAGCGCCACCGACTTGATGCCCTGATGGCTCTTGAATACAAAATACCGATTCAGGCCGTACGCAAGCACTATTCCGGCCACATACGCGATCGTATAGCTTGTTGTATAAGACACCACATTCAACAACAGCAAATACAGCCCGTAGGTCACAACGGTGTTAAAACCGCCCGAGATCAGGAACCGAGCAATATTCATTTGAAGAATTTTAGCCGCAGCTGCTTTGAACACCTGCATCATTGACCGGCAGCAATCAGCGATTTGAACTCATCGTAGTTACGAATGTAGTCGGCCGAATCATAGTAATGCGACGCGAACACCATCAGCACTGCATCGTGGGAGTAACGGTACTGAATGCCCCACGTCAGGGGTGGCAGGTAAATACCCTTGCTCGGCCTGTCCAGCACGAACTCTTCCCGGTTCTTGCCGTCATCCGCGACCACATGCACCGAGCCCTTAACGGCAACCAAAAACTGATGGCAGACCTTGTGCGCATGTTCGCCACGCGTTTCTGCAGTCGGCACGTCATACACCAGGAAATACCGTTCCGATTTGAACGGGACGGTACGCTCGAATTCGCCAGCGGACAAACTGCCACGAATGTCGGCGACTGCCGTCATCGTGTGCAGCGTAACGCCCTTGACCGAGGTCTGAACCGCACCCGGTTTTAGCGCTGCATTACCGGCTGCGTCCTGGGTGGTGCTGACAGGTTTGGCGTCAACGTAACCGATAATTTTGGCAGGGTTACCGACAACGATGGCATTGGGCGGGATGGACCGCGTTACAACCGCACCGGCGCCAACCATCGCGTTGATGCCAATGGTCAGGCCCGGAAGGATGGTGCAATTGGCACCGAGCGAGGCGCCCTTGCGTATGACGGTACGCTCGAAGGCTTGCGGGTACACCTTGCTGCGCGGAAACAGATCATTGGTAAAGGTTGCATTCGGGCCAATGAAGACGTCGTCTTCAATCGTAATGCCGTCCCACACCTGCACTCCGCACTTGAGCGTGACGCGATCGCCGATGATCACATCATTTTCAATGAACACGTTGTCGCACACGTTGCATTCACTGCCCAGGGTGGCGCCTGGCAAAATGTGCGCGAACGCCCAGACACGCGTGTCTTTGCCAATATTGTCGGACTCGCACAGTGCATGGCTGTGGACGAAAAAATCCTTAGCGCTGCTCATTCTTGCCTCCAAAATCTTCAACACGCATGGGTATGGCCAGTGGGCGATTCTTTGTATTTTCGTAGGTACGCCATGCATAGGAACCCACGATCCCCAGCCCCAGAAGATTCAAACAGCCCAGAAAAGTGATGGTCAGCATGATCATCGCGTAGCCCGGCACGTCGATCATGCCGTGCAACTTCGCCGCCAGGGTGAATAAGCCGAACATCGCAGCCAGCCCCGACCCGAAAGCGCCGACGCGGGTCAGCAACCGGATAGGCAAGTCAGTGAAGGAAAACACACTGTCCATCAGGTAATTGACTTTCTTGCGCAAGGTCCAGGCCGACGTGCCATGGACTCTTTCCTGGCGGCAGTACGTCACGACTTTCCTGCGATAACCCAACCAGAAAATCTGCGCAATCAGCGAGCTGTGCCGCTCATCCAGGGTGAGCAGCGTGTCCCTGAAAGCCCGATTGCAGGCGAACATGTCGACACCGCCCGGTGGAATTTCCGGGATGACATAACGGCGGTAAAGCCCCCAAAAGAGCTGCGACGCCATGCGACTGGCCCATGGGTCCTGCCGACCTTCGCGAACGCCCACGACCACATCGGTATCCTGGCCCAACAGCACGCGATTCATTTCGAGCACCAACTCGGGCGGCTCTTGCAGGTCCGCGGCCATGACTGCAAATCGATCGCCCGTGCCGTTTTGTAACCCGGTACGAATAGCCATGAACGAGCCAAAGTTTTTCGACAGCAAAATCAGCTTGGCCCGAAAAGGCTGCGAAGGCAGTGTCTCGCGCAAAATCTCATAGCAACGGTCAGGACTGCCGTCCACAACGAACACGACTTCAAGGTCGTTATTCAGCTGTGTATTCAGGCCTGCGATGGCGAGAAGCAAATCGGGAAGATTGCTCTCGTTGCGATAGACGGGGATAACCAAGGTCAGCACGGTTGTTTCCCTTCGGAAAAGTAAGCGGTGACGGCCTCAATCACGCGCTCGACCTCTTCGCCCGTCAGGCCTGGATAGCAAGGCAGCGAAATGACCGTTTCACACGCGTGCTCGGTGGCATTCAACGCTTGCGGGCTCACGACCGCATAGGCCGGCTGTTTATGGTCGGCGACTGGGTAATGAATGTCGGTGCTGACCATTTTTTCTTTCAGGGCCGCGGCAAATTCGGTTCGCGTCTTGACACGCACAACGTAGAGATGGGCCACGTAATCTTCGCCGGTGGAGCATGGCAGTTGCATATCCAGCGCTGCGAAGGCGGCGTTGTAGCGTTTTGCGATCGAACGACGTTGCTCGTTCCAGGTGTCCAGATGCGGCAGTTTTACGCGAAGGATCGCAGCCTGCATTTCGTCCAGTCGACTGTTACGGCCACCCGGGATGGACACATGGTATTTCTGGCTCCAGCCGTACTGACGCAACTGGCGGATGCGGGTAGCGAGCGCGTCGTCATCGGTGACCACCGCACCGCCATCACCCAGGGCACCCAGGTTTTTGGTCGGGTAAAAGCTGAAGCACGCAACGGTGCCGAAGCTGCCAGCCCGTTTGCCATTGCGTCGGGCACCATGGGATTGGGCGCAATCTTCCAGCACCGGAACGCCGGCAGCCGAGGCGATACGCACGACTTCCTCGACGTTGGCCAGTTGACCGTAGAGGTGCGTAACGATCACGGCGGCAGGCTTGCTGTCGAGCACGGCCGCAAACGCCTTGGGGCAGATCGTCAGGCTGGACGGATCGATGTCTACGTAGAGAGGTTGCGCACCCACCGCATGAATCGCCGTGCTGCCGTAGAAACCGGCATTGGCCACCGCCACGACGCGATCGCCGCTTTCAACGCCCAGCCCCTTCAGCGCGAGCTCAAGTGCATCCGAACCATTGGCAACGCTGATGCAGTGTTTGATACCCACGTAGTCTGCGAATGCCTGCTCGAACAGCTTCACCTCGGTCCCCAGGACGTACCAGTGGCTGTCCAATACAGCGGTCAGAGGTGTGAGGAAATCAAGGCCAGCGTTTGCCTTTACAGCTGAGAAAAGAACAATATTTTCCATAAAAAAGTCCTAGGTCACTGAGCTGAATGGTTGGCCTTGTCACACAGGCTTGGCATTGCCAAAAGCTTCAAAGATGAGGTGAGCGTGTAGAGCGTTACCTTGCAACCCTCGGTATCAAGCTGGCTTGTTATCTGGCCCGAATAGCCGGTGCGCAACGCACTTGGCGCATTGAGTGCTTTGGCGACATCCGGTCGCTCCACATCGATCGCCAACACGCCAATAACCTTTTCATCTTCGACGGCAATCACGAACTCCGGTGTGCCTACGCTCTCCGGCACATAGGTCCAACCGCTGAGTTTCCAGCCTGTGTCGACCTTGAAGCCCTGATCAATACTGCCCATCGCCACTGAGTCGGCAGAACGCGGCAAGGTCAGATACGCCGGCGTTTTTTCCGGAACAACCAGCCGGCTGAAGACTTCCTCTTGAGCCAGTGAGAACTTGCTCGTGGCGCCTTTGCCGAGGCTTTGATAAAAAGCGTTTTGGATCGCAGCGCCGATTACCGACCCTTTCAAGTTAGCGGCGGCGGTAATATTGGCACTCCAACTCAGCAGGTTGCTCAACACCATAAAGATCAGTAACACGCCCAGAGCGATGCTGATTTTTTTTACAGCACTGTTGTTTATACGTTCATGAGCAGTCATTTGACCATCCTTTCTACCAGCCGCTTGGCGGTTAAGGAAAGAAGAAGCCCCAAAAAGGGAATCGTCACGAACAAGTACCTGCCCTGCGGCTGCGGGAGTGAGTTTTGCGAAGCAATTAGGCTGAACAATGTCATGGCGGGAAACAGCCCAACAATCATGACGAGTGGCAAAACGTAATCCAACAAAATGTCCTGCCTGGACTCGGTCACGTTCAAGGGTTTGATTTGATCAATCGCAACGCCAATAACCCCAATCAGCGCAAACGCTGATAGTTGGTAATAGGCGTTAGGCAGGAACAGGTTCATCCAGCCCGTTACCGAAAAATAGCTTTTAAACGTCAGCCCCAGCCAGGGCCACACGTTACCGGTGTTCAAGAAATCGTGCCCGCACAGGAAGTAGCAGGTACCAAACCCCGCTGCCGGATTGAGCCTGTGCAAGTTCACGAATTCAATCTGTCCCGAGATGCCGGAGATTTCGCCATAGGTGTGATAAACCACTATCAACATCGGTGCGGCCAACACCGCAGCGGCAATTAGGGTGGTTGGCAAGTGCACAAGTAGTTGCTTGTTCTTGAACACCCGAACCGATACCAGCATCACCACAGCGAACACCAGCGCCGGAATGAAATACAGCTTGGCCATCAACATCAGGCCAATCGCCAGCCCAAAATACAGGGCTCGCTTTCGGGTGGGCGACTGGATGAAGTGCGTCAGTGTGCTTATCAATAGCGCAATGCTCGCCAGCCCATAAGCATCACTGTTGAGGTAGGAGAACACGAACGTTACTTGGGGAATCAGCGCGACAATGGCGGCGATTAAGGCCGACATGACTGACGACAAACCACTGGCGCGCGACGTGCGGAAAAGCGCACAGATGAATACGCCCCCCAAAAGCCAGTTGAAACTGCGAGCCCCCAGATAGAGCATATCGGGTGACACCAGCCAGCTGCTGACGTAGGTGGTCGCTAATGCGCCCAACAGGTGAGGAAACGGCAGCCCGTGGTACCAGAACTCACCTTTTTGCCATGTGTGCCCGGATATCGCACCGACGAATGCCTCGTGCGGCTCAGAAGCGAGCGGTAAAGCATGAGCGCTCTTCAGAAACTCCAGCAAGAAAAAATGCGTCGACTCATCCGGCCCGCCATTAAAGGCAATGCCCAACGACCACGCTGCTACCAGCAAGAAGTAACACACTGCCAGTATCCACTGCCAACTGGAGTCAGATAGGCCTGTAGCACTACAGGTTCGACTTTCATTATTCACTATCAGGCCTCCATGCTTAATCGAAAAAATTAGCCATCTCGCAGTTAGAACTTCTTAGCGTTTTACCCTGGGTGGCCACGCCAAACCGAAATCTTCATGATCCAGCGTCAGGTTCGGGTTGTAAGCGTAGTCTTCCTGGATCTTTGGCCAACGCGCCTGAATATGCAGGACTTCCCTGGAGAACCGATCTTTTTTCTCAGCTGTATCTTCAAGACCGCGTGTCGCAGACTCGTGGTGATACAGCTCTGCAAAAGGCGTCCAGACATTGATGTAGCCTGCTTCCTGAACCCTCAGGCAGAAGTCGACATCATTAAAGGCGATTTTGAGGTTTTCTTCGTCCAGGCCATCCACTTGCTCGAAAATGGACTTCTTGATGATCAGGCACGCAGCGGTCACCGCCGAAAACTCCTGAATCAACCCCGCTCGGCAGAAGTAGCCGTAGTCGCCCTTGGGCAAGTACTTATGGGAATGGCCCGCTACACCGCCAACCCCGACAACAACGCCGCCATGCTGCAAGCGGTCATCCGGGTACCACAGGCGAGCGCCCACGGCCCCGACATTGGCCTGCAATGCGATGGACACCATCTCATCGAGCCACTCAGGCGTAATTACTTCAATATCGTTGTTAATCAGGCCGATCAGCTCGCCGCGAGCAATTTTTACAGCGCCATTGTTCAGCGCGGAATAGTTGAACGGGCCATCGTCACGCAACACTCGAATGTTGTCCTGGCTATCAAGCGCCGCGAAATACTCAAGCGACGCAGGGTCATCGGACCCGTTATCGATCAAGATAATTTCGTAGTTGGGGTACGTCGTCAGACGCTGAATGCTGTCGATGCATTGCTTGACCAGACCATAGGCATTACGCGTAGGAATAATCAGCGAAACCAGTGGCGCCTCGACAGGACGGGCGTAGCGTACGCGGTACATGCCCATCGGCAGCAACTCAGTGCTACCGATGTTTCCCTTACGCTGCAAATGCTCGTCCAGCGCCTTTACACCGGCAAGGGCAGCGTACGGTTTTTCTTGCCCGGCCATGGCGGTGCTGCCCGAGTGAATCCGCCAGTGATACAGCACACGCGGGATGTGCACGATGTTTGCGCGATCGAGTTGTTCGGCGCAGCGCAGCGCGAGATCGTAATCCTGTGCACCTTCAAAGCCTTCGCGGAAGCCGCCCACGGCTTTTACCAGGTCAAGACGGTACACACCCAAGTGGCAGACCATGTTTTGTGAGCGGAACAAAAACTCGTTCCAGTCCGACTTGAAGTAAGGCGAGCTGCGTTTTCCGTTGGCATCAATCTTGTCTTCATCGGAGTAGATAATGCCGGCATCCGGGTTGTCATGAATGGCCCGCGCTACCCAGTACAACGCGCTTTCCGGAATGAGGTCGTCATTATCCATGAGCGCGATGTACTGCCCCGAGGCCAGTTCCAGCGCCGAATTACTGGCTTTGGACATGTGACCGTTTTCCGTGCGGAACATGACGTTGAAGCGCTTGTCCTGGCTGCTCAGCGTCTTGAGGTATGCGATCACGTCTTCATCGGTCGACGCATCGTCTGCAATACATAGCTCCCAGTTCTTGTAGAGCTGGGACTTGACGCTTTCAATCGCCTCACGCAGCAGGTCAAGGGGCGGATTGTAGACAGGCATGATGATCGAAATCAGAGGCTTGGTTTTCCACTTGCGAATTTCTTCGCTGAGCTTCCACCGGCCATTGTCATCCAGCGTGTCGTAATACTCGACCCACCTGGAGTAATCAAAGCGATCAGGCACGTCCCGCGTTTCCTGGCCGACAAAGGCAAGATTACTCGAGGTTGCGACATACACGAACCGAGCCTTCAACCCCGCAAGCCCTTGTTCGCGCCCCACCTTGATGGCCTTGCGCACGGTTTTGCTCAGGCCACCACCGCGACGAATGACCGCCGGCAACAAAAGCACGCCTTTTTTGGCTTGCCCCACACGCCTGATCAACGTGCGAATCGGCGCCGTTACCTTCCAGCTGGACGATGACTGCATCGCGATAATCTGCAGGTTCAAGTTGTGGATATGGGTATCTTTTTGAACCTGTTGGACCCGCAACTGCTCTTCAAGGTTGGCGATATGAACATCTTTATCCTGCAAGGATTCCTGCCAGGACGCCAACGTACTTTGCACCGCATCATCCTTGATCCTTATCTGTTCATTCAGCGCCTCGACTATCTGCAGTCGCTCGGATTCTGTATGGGCGTTTCCCAACGCCACCGAGGCTATAAACTCACTGATCTGAATGTCTTTTTCATCCAGCTCAAGATTTTTCTGCTCAGTCATCAGTTGAAGGGAAACGTGGTGTTCTTCCACCGCGAGGCGCAGCTGCTCAAGCACCGCTTGGACTTCCTTCTCTTTCTCGCCCACAGCGTAAGCAGTAATCTCGGCATGCGTAGAGTTAACGGATGCCTTCAACAATTCCAGCCCATCAGTGATTGCTCGATTCGAATCAACGATCTGATCGAGTGTGATGACTGAGTCAAGAATCTGATCCAGCTTGCCGCTTGAGTCGAGTAGCTCATCCAGTTTGCTGTTTGAGGCGAGAAGTTGATCGAGTTTGCGGTTTGAATCGAGCAACTGATCCAGTTTGCTATTCGAATCGAGAATTTGATCGAGCTTGCGGTTTGAATCGAGCAACTGATCCAGTTTGCTATTCGAATCGAGAATTTGATCGAGCTTGCGGCTTGAATCGAGCAACTGATCCAGTTTGCTGTTGGAATCGAGAATTTGATCGAGCTTGCGGCTTGAATCGAGCAACTGATCCAGTTTGCTATTTGAATCGAGAAGCTGATCGAGTGTGTCTTGCAACTCGGGGGTGGGACGGGTGAGTCCGGATTGGTTCAGCACATTGATCTCTTGAGCGAGTTGCTCGTCCGTGAATAAAGTAAGGCTTACTTCCATTTCAAGCAGATCAATGCCACATAGCATGTGGTCTTCTATAGGGATCGTTACACTCGGGTCATCACTCAACGCCAGATAAAGCGTGTTGCGACCAACCTGAGAAATACGCATGGCGGACGCAATGACCAGCGGCTCGCTGATGCCATCCTGCCACCCCATAATCGTTTCGGTGCTGGAGTACACCTTGATGGCTTCAATCGCGAAGCTTTGACGTCGATCAACGGGATCAAATCGCAACACTGCGCCACGGGGCAAAGCCGGCAGCCGGAGCCTGATCAGTTGGTGCCCGTCATTGACCACGTGAACCAGGGCGGACTCTTCAGAAAAGTGTCCAGCCTCATTGCTGATATAAAGCTTGGCGTGCCGGGGAGGAAGATCCCGCGCGCCTATCTTGTGAATCATGGCATCCGGAGACCAGTTGAGAAACTGGTCGGCGTCTTCGCCGGTGACTCGCTCCTGAAAGCCAGCCTCAGTTGCGATATAACGCGTCAGGTCTTCAGCGCTGATGTCCATGCCCGCGCTTGCCAGCAGTTGAGTCACAAACGCCTGGCGGCTGACCGAGGATCTGCTCGGGTAGAAAGGGTTTGCGGCCGCCATGAGCAGCAGCAGCGCTCGCATCATCAAGTAGCCGAGTTCGACCCCTTCATGCATCTCCCACTCAATATCAATAAACTTGGGCGTGTTGTCTGCGGTAATGACAATATTTTGCGGAACGGCATCAATATAACGGCCAGGCAGCAATGTCTTGGCCGACAGCAACTTGATCCCCCCGCCCTCTTCGTCCAGCAACGTCTGCAGGCAAGCGAGGTACTTCTGCAAAAACGGCGTAAATCCCTCGACGCTCCAATCGCGACGCGAGGCGACATCCAGGAACTCAAAGCTCAATACACTGCCTTTCGCGTAAGCGTCCACGCGCGGAAGTACATACTTGAAGCCGTCGTCGGCAAGTATTTCAGGCTCATCGCCCGTCACATTGCCCAGTTTTCTGTACTGAACCTGAATACCGTTCGGCGTATTGACGAACAGTGACTCCTTGCAATAGCGCGTCTTTCTGCCCGTACTGTAGTGGAAAGCAAGCACATCATCGGCAAGGGGTTGATCGTCAGCGCAGGAGGCAACAATCAAAAAGGAGTTGGCAAGCTCCATCCCCAGACGGTTGTCGATAACCACCGACCAGGCCTTCTCAAGATTGAAGGTTGTCAGTTCTGGAAGTTGCGGGTCTTTCTTGACGTTTTGCCATGCTAAAGCTGCGGCGTCGAAAGCCGCACACTCAAAGCCATTCTCGGTGATGATCGAGTTGGGAAGCTTGTAGTCAGGGCTCGGCGCGAGGAAGTTTGAAGCGGTAAAACCAGCACGCGCGATAAGGTCTTCAAGCCCTTTTTTGCCGTATGTCTTGGGCTGGCCCTGCTCGTATCTGCCTTCGATGCCGTACATGCTGATGCCGACGTGATCTTCCGGCGCACCGGCAAAGTACTTCAGTCCCAACTGATTTTCGATGGCTATAAAAAGATGACCGTCAGGCTTCAACAACTGGCGAACACGCGTGAGCATGGCTAACGCGGGGTCTGGCGCACTGCTGAACATACTGGCGTATTCAAGTACGCCAATCAGTGTTACGACGTCAAATTGCTCTTCGACTTGGAAGTCATCAAAGCGCTCGGCCAATACCGTGACGTTATCCAGGTCACGTGTACGGCTCGCTGCAATAGCCGCTCGACGTGGGCTGCCTTCCAGGCACAGCAAATCGGCGCCGCACTCACCGAGGTAACGGCTGATGGCACCGCAACCGGCGCCAATTTCCAATACCCGTGCGTTGAACAGGTGCTCGAAGGGCCGCAGGATGTTCGCGCGTGTCGCGCTCAAGTGATAGAGCTTGGCCCAGTCAGTGCAATGTTGCGGCAGTTCATCCGATAACACTGAAACATCGCTGGCGTTGCTGATGACGCTGGCCAGTTCGACTTCCGCAGCATCCCCGTCGCTGTAGGCGATACCCTGGTAGTCCGAGCGCATCCAGACACCCGTGTCGCGCCCCCTGGAATAGCCATATTGATCAAGTTTAAACATTAGGGCTTACCGGATCGATGCTCATGGTGGCCGCGAGGTCAATCAACCCCAGTAGCGTCGGGGTAGGCTCAACAACAAAGTGAATAGAGTCGTAACGACGATCATGGGGAACGATGTCCTCGCCCTCTCTGGACGCAATCCCTATGGATATAAAGTAATCGCCAGTGGCCAATCTGTTGGTGAACTTCACACTGGCAGTAGCCACTGTTCCGGATTCGCCCATCGTCCGGGTCTCGGCGCACGCCAACAAATAGGAATTGGTGCCGTATACCGTTACACCTTCCTTGGTTTTGATGGTGAACCCAAGAATCGGGTTAATCACGCGGCGGTTAAATTTAAGCGACAGGCCAAGAACGATTTCTTCACCTGATGTGACGCTTGTTGGAAACTCTCGCCCGCCGGCACTCAAGTGAAAATCCATCAACGTGGCAGCACCATCGCCCCAGCGATACTCGTGAGCGTTATAACCAACACGTGATGCGTATATGTCGCCGTCCAGCGACAGCTGTACGGTTTGCTCAGCAGGTGCGGCAGCCTCAACCGCTCCTGCCGGAAGGTCCTGTGCACTGCCTGCAACGGGACTGGCAGTGCGACCAAACAGGATGTCGGTGTAGCGGTTGATAACCGGGCGCGACGCTCCAATCATTTCAACCCGGCTTTGCTCCAACAGGATTGCCCGCGAGCAATGGGTGACCACTTGCTCACTGGAATGGGTCACTAACAGAATGCTGGTGCCATTCTCTTTAAGTTGGCGAAGACGCTCGAAGCACTTGGCTTGAAACCGTGCGTCGCCCACCGAAAGCGCCTCATCGACTACCAGAATCTCAGGATCAACTTGCGCCTGAACCGCAAATGCAAGCCTGACCGCCATACCGCTGGAGTAGGTCTTGACCGGGTGATCGAGGAACTCGCCAATATCGGCGAAGCCTGCGATTGCATCAAAGCGATCATTCACTTCGTCGTGCGTCAGCCCCAGCACCGCCGCATTCAGGTAGACGTTTTCGCGGCCGGTAAACTCCGGGTTAAACCCCGAGCCCAACTCCAGCAGCGCAGCGATGCGGCCACGGGTCTCGATCGCGCCGATGGTCGGCGTCAGCGTGCCGCAGATAATCTGCAACAGCGTGGACTTTCCTGAACCATTACGACCGACGATACCGACGGTTTCACCTTTTTTAACTTCAAAGCTGATGTCGCGCAGCGCCCAGAATTCCTTGCCGTAACGGGTGACTTTGTCACCCGCCCAACGCTGGAAGCGCGGCACGATGGCTTGCTTGAGACGGTCTCTGGGTTTGTCGTAGGTGTAAAAACATTTGGAGACATTCCGAACGCTGATGACTGCTTGATCAGATGACATCAGCGAACCCTTTACGTGTTTTTTGGAAGAACCAGTAACCCACGCACGCAATGACTGCACCAATGACGACAGCGATTGCGAGGTTCTCCCAATTCGGCACATGGCCAAACAGCAGGACGCTTCTACTTTCTTCAATGATGTAGGTCAGCGGGTTGAGCTTTAACCAGGGTTTGTAGACGTCCGGCAATGCGGCTACCGGATACAGCACAGGAGAAAGAAACAGCAACACCGTCGTCAGCACGGTGATCACATGCCCGACGTCACGCAAGTACACCCCCAGCGACGCCAGGAACCAGCTGACCCCCAACGTCGCCAGAATCAATGGCACAAGAATCAGTGGGAACAGAAGTGCCGTCCAGTACAGCTGCCCCTGTATGAGGAACTGCGCCGCCAACAATACGACCAGGCTTATGCAACTGTGGAACAGTGCCGAACCCAGCGTAATCACCGGAAGGATTTCGAGAGGAAATACAACTTTCTTGACGTAGTTACTGTTGGTCATCACCAACGTCGGTGCACGGTTGGCACACTCGGCAAATAGCCCGTGAACAATCATGCCGACAAACAGCAGAATCGCGAACCCGCCCTTGCCGGTTTCAACACCGGCCCACCTGGATTTAAATATCTCCGAAAACACAAAGGTGTAAACCGCGAGCATCAGGACCGGATTGAAGAAAGACCATGTCAGGCCCATCACTGATCCACGATAACGCCCGATGACTTCACGTTTGGTCATTTGTGAAATCAATGACCGGTATTTCCACAGACCGACAACAAGACCGATGGGACCTGCTGAAGGCCTGCTGTGGGGATCCACTAGGCGAAGGTCTCGGCATCAACCAGACTTACCGCATTCGCATCTTTGGCAGACAGCGTCGGCGCTTCGGAAATTGGCCATTCGATCGCCACATCAGCGTCATCCCACGCAAGACTGCGCTCATGCTCGGGCGCCCAGTAATCAGTGGTCTTGTAGAGAACCTCGGCACTTTCCGAGAGCACGACGAAACCATGCGCAAAGCCTTCCGGAATCCACAACTGCGCTCGGTTGCTTGCGCTGAGGTGAACGCCAACCCATTTGCCGAATGTTGCCGAGCTTTTGCGCAGGTCCACCACGACGTCAAAGACTTCTCCGTGGGTAACCCGTACCAGTTTGCCCTGGGACTGCTTGATCTGGTAATGCAAGCCGCGTAGCACCCCCTTGACGGATCTGGAGTGATTGTCCTGCACAAAATGCACAGATCTTCCGACGGTGTCTTCGAACACTTTTTGGTTGAAGCTTTCGTAGAAAAATCCGCGCTCGTCTACGAATACTTTGGGTTCAAAAAGAAGAACGTCCGGGATGACGAGGGGGGTTGCTCTCATCTTTACACTATCTCCAAAGAGTTATCAGGTGCCGCCTTGACGCCGCTACAGATCAAATGTGTTCAAGGCGGCAGTACCCATCACCACGCGAAACTCAGCCCTGTCAAAATATCTTCTCGTGCAGCAAACGCATCAGATATTGGCCGTAGCCATTCTTGGAAAGCGGCGCAGCGAGCTTTTCCAACTGCGCGGCATCAATCCACTTCTGGCGAAACGCGATCTCTTCAGGGCAGGCCACTTTTAGCCCCTGACGACGCTCAAGCGTGGAGATGAAAAGACTCGCCTCAAGCAGCGAATCGTGGGTGCCTGTGTCCAGCCAGGCATAGCCTCGGCCCATGATTTCTACTGACAGCTTGCCGCGCTCCATATAGATGCGGTTGAGATCGGTGATCTCGAGTTCACCACGCGCAGACGGCTTGATGCTTTTGGCAATGTCAACCACGTCCTGGTCATAGAAATAAAGACCGGTTACCGCGTAGCTCGACTTGGGTTTCAGCGGTTTCTCTTCCAGGCTGATCGCCTTGCCCTGCTCATCGAACTCCACAACGCCATAACGCTCCGGATCGTTCACGTGGTAGGCGAACACGCTGGCGCCGTCGTGCCGAAGCATCGCGCTATTGAGAAGTTCGTTGAAATGATGGCCGTGGTAGATGTTGTCACCCAGCACCAGTGCAGACAGATCGTTACCGATGAAGTCTTCACCAATAATGAATGCCTGGGCCAGGCCATCCGGGGAAGCCTGTACGGCGTAGGAAATGTTCAAACCCCACTTGCTGCCATCACCCAACAGTTGCTCGAAGCGTGGGGTGTCCTGGGGAGTGGAAATGATCAGGATGTCGCGAATACCCGCCAGCATCAGCGTGGTCAGCGGGTAGTAGATCATCGGTTTGTCGTAAACCGGCAGTAACTGTTTGGAAATTGCCAGGGTTGCAGGGTGCAGGCGCGTGCCCGAACCACCGGCCAAGATGATTCCTTTACGTTTAAGCATGTTCATTTCTCTAGAATTTCTGTGAGCATCCGTGCCACACCGTCTTGCCATTCAGGCAAGTGCAATGAGAAGGCATTCTGCAGTTTTTGAATATTGAGCCGGGAATTACCGGGACGCTTGGCGGGTGTAGGATAGGCCACTGTTGCAATTGCGCCGACAGACCCGGGAGTAACCTTAAGCTGCGCCCCTGCCGCTTGCGCGTGTTCAAGCACAAAACGGGCATAGCGATGCCACGTTGTTTCGCCGGCTGACGCGAGATGGTAGATCCCTTCGAGCCCGGGGTTCAAGTGCACCGCGCGGATAGCGTGTGCGGTGACATCGGCCAGCAGGTCTGCCCCGGTGGGAGTGCCGAACTGATCGTCAATCACGTTAAGGCTGTCACGTTCCGAGGCCAGGCGCAGCATGGTCTTGGCGAAGTTATTACCGCGCGCCGCATAGACCCAGCTTGTACGGAAAATCAAATGCGCGCAGCCGCTGGCCTGAATAGCCTGCTCGCCTTGCAGCTTGGTCGACCCATAGACGCTCAGCGGTCCGACCGGATCGCTTTCCTGCCAAGGTGTATCGCCATTTCCGGCAAACACATAATCGGTGGAGTAGTGCACGAGCAAGGCATTCAGCTTGAGGGCCTCTGCCGCCAGCACAGCCGGAGCTTCGGCGTTGACACGCAATGCCTGGGCCGGCTCGCTTTCGGCTTTGTCGACAGCCGTGTAGGCCGCCGCATTGACAATTACGTCAGGCGCGAAGCGTTGCACGGTAGCTGCCAACCCTTGCAGGTCGCTCAAGTCGCCGCAGTAGTCCTGGCTTTTGGAGTCAAGCGCAAGGACTTGGCCCAGAGAGGCCAAGCTGCGTTGTAATTCCCATCCGACTTGACCATTTTTTCCAAGCAGAAGAATTTTCATGCGGCGCGCTCGAAATAGTTCGTGTCGAACCATTCCCGGCACAAACCGGATTGGATATTGCTCACCCACACCTCATTGTCCAAGTACCACGGAACGGTCTTGCGGATCCCGGTTTCAAAGGTCTCCAATGGTTTCCAGCCTCCCGCATTATAGACATCATCCTCAGTGCCTGCCTCAAGACACGGCGAATCGCACTGCAATAGTCTTTTACGTACCGCCAGCCACGGATTCGCTGACCATCGTCGTAGGCCGACAGCGCTTTGCCTGCCAGTGCGTTAACGATCATCAGAGAAATCACCGCCGGTTCCCGGAATAGTCATTGAGTCAAATCTTTTTCAATAATATGGCAAGGATTAGCCCAAGGTTTCCCAGCACGGTCTGCCGGTACAAACCGGCCGACTGGAAGCCCAGCACTCGCCTGAATAACGTTTGACTTCGCGCGTTTTTAAAGCGTTTAAGCGTTGCCCGATGCTCTTCGCTAAGACAGTGTTCCATCGCTTCGAGCGCACAGATGTTCTGATCGTTCCATTCGTAAAATCGCCCCTGAAAAATCATCTTCAGCCGAACTAAGCGTGCCGCCCAACTGGAGTTGCTGCCAATCAGGTTTTCATCGTGCTGGCGATATAGCATTTTCGGTTCGGCATCATAATGCACAACGCCTCCAGCCCCTGTAACAAGCTGATAGATCCACCAATCGTGAGAAGGCACTTCAACCTTTGAGCCAGCCTCGACAATTAAATCACGAGCGGCACTGTTGAAGACCATTGTATTACCCCCCGCAATACTCTGAACAAGCGCATTGGAGAAATGAGGAGGCAGGGAGAAAAGAGGTGAAAAGCCAAGCTTTGCGCCTATGTCGCTGATTAACTCAGTGCGACCACAGTATAAAGCGGGAATATGCGCAGGTACGGTCTGCAGCCAGTGCGTGGCTACCTGTAACTTGTCTTCGTTCCAGATGTCGTCCTGATCACACCAGGCGAAATAATCGGCACTGATATCAGTGCGACAAGTTAACGAAAGAAAATTGGCTACAAAACCTGTTCCTGGGCCACTCACGACCTTAAGCCGGTTGTTTCCCCAGCGATCGGCATAGGCTTGCAGAATCGCAGGCGTGGCATCCCGAGAGCCGTCGTCAGAAACGATCAGGTTCCAATGTTGATGGCTCTGCTGCTCAACGGAGTTGAGCTGCTCAGCAAGGAACGCCTCGCCATTATATGTGCACATCAAAACTGCAATATTCGCTAAGCAAACATTATTCGAATGGACATAGGAAGGCTTGCGCAATGCGATAATAGTCACAATATCCCTTTGCGAACGCACTAATTATCCCGTAAGAAAACAGGAAATATGCCTTTTGACGGTGGCAATTATTACAGCAATGCTCTGTCAGTACAATCTGACGAAACACCCCTCTAATCCCTTCAATTAGCCCCCGACCGCTCTACACAGCCAAGTTGCGCTGTGCTCCACCGTCTGTCAATTCGGCATTTCGAAATAACTCAATACGCCCCACTTGGAAAAGTGCTTCGCCCGCATAATCCGGCAGCCTCAGCAAGCCTAGCCCGTAAAAGCGGACTTCGCAGCCGCAACCGACGAAGTCCCTCTTACACCTGAGAAAGTGAGCCAACACTCAGCGTTTGCGGAACACAAACACCAACCCGATGATGATCAAGCCCATTCCCAGCAGGCTCAGCAGTGCGAGTGTGTTGCCAAAGATCAGGTAATCCATCACCGCCGTCACCGCAGGCACCAGGTAAAACAGGCTGGTGACATTCACCAGGTTGCCACGGGCGATCAGGCGGTACAGCAACAGCGTCGCCAGCAAGGACACCACCAGCCCCATCCATAGCACCGGCAGGTAAAAGCCTGCGTTGTGTTCAAAATGGAACGGCTGGAAGGGCACGAACACTGAACACAGCAGCAACCCCGCCAGGTATTGCACCGGCAGCGTGCCCAGGGGGTTGTCGGTGATGCGTTTCTGCATGATCGAGCCAAAGGTCATGCTTGCCAGGGCCAGTAGCCCGAACAGCATGCCCGCCAGGGACATGCCCGACAGGCCGATGCCCTGATAGACCACCATGATCAACCCGGCCAACCCCAGCCCCAAGCCAAATATCCGGCCTGCAGAGCGCTGACGCTCTATCAGCACCACCGTCAGGATCGGTTGCACTCCCATGATGGTTGCCATCACCCCTGGCGTGACTTTGAGGTCCAGGGCCAGCAGATAGAAAATCTGATAAGCCCCCAGTAACACCATCCCGGTCGCCGCTGCGTATAGCAGGGGCTTGCCGGGCCGCGGCAACTTGAGCTTAAGGATCGGCACCAAAATCACCAGCCCGATGAGGGCGATGGCAAAGCGAATCAACAGGAAAGCAAAGGGCGACGCATGGGCCAGGCCCAACTTGGAGAAAATCGCCCCGCTGCTCCACAGCAATACAAACAGGCTCGTCGAGGCCGCCGCGGCCACGGATTGTTTCGAAATAACAGACATGGATACCACCTGTAATCAGGCAAAAATAGCCGATTCAGCCAGAGCTGAAACTCAGTAGGTTTTTTTCAGGCGGGCACAGGGGAACAGCGATGCGCTGATCAGCCCGAAATGCAAACACCCGGCGGTGATACGACTGCGTACACCGGCGCGCTACTGACAGGTGGGGGGTAGTGACTGATCTGCGCAGGCTGCTGATTCCCGCACGGCACGACTGCAGCGTTGACCGCTGAATCGACTACCGCTATGCGAGGGGAAGCTGGCATGGGCTGATCTTGTGTGAAGGGATAAAGACCCGCGGACTATAACCAGCCATAAACACACTTGGCAATCACTTCACTCGCGCTTTCTGCGTGGAGGAGTTTTCATGCCGGGACAGCAGACCGGCCGTTATACTGCCGCCGAGTTTTTTCCAAGGATTTCACATGATCGCTCTGCCCTGGCTGTACCTGGTGCTTCTCTCCATTGGCTATGCGCTGGCCCTGACCTACGGGCAACTGGGCATGCTGGCAGTGGTGTCGATCGCGCTGTTGCTGATCGCCGGTTACGCGGTCCGCCAGCAACGCACCCCGTGGGCGCGTTACCTCGGCCACGGCCTGTTCATCGTTCTCGCCCTGGGACTGGCGATGCACTGGCTGCCAGGCTTCTATAACGGGCGCGGTATCGCCCCCCAGCGTTTGACGCCGGATGCCGTGCCCTTCTCGCTGTACCTGAATCAGGACAAGCCGCTGATTGGCTTCTGGCTGCTGCTGGCCTGCCCATGGATCGTGGCGCGCCGCTCGCTGCGCCTGACACTTTATGTCACCGCCCTGGCACTGGCCCTGACGGCGGTGGCCGCGCTGGGTGGCGCGGCACTGCTGGGCATCATCAGTTGGGCACCGAAATGGCCGGAACAAGCGTGGCTGTGGGTGCTGAACAACCTGTTGCTGGTAACACTGGTGGAGGAAGCGTTGTTTCGAGGCTACGTGCAGGGCGGCCTGAGCCGGCGCTTCAAACACCTGCCCTATGGCGAAAATGTTGCGCTGTTACTGGCCTCGCTGTTATTCGGCCTGGTGCACCTGGGCGCAGGCTGGCATTGGGTGTTGCTGGCGAGCATTGCCGGCGTCGGTTATGGTCTGGCCTATCGTTTCGGCGGCCTGGGCGCGGCGATTGCCACGCATTTTGGCCTGAACCTGCTTCACTTCGGGCTGTTTACCTACCCGATGCTGGCCGGCTGATTGTTGCAAATTTAAGTTAAATAAACCTCAATCCCGGCCGATAACCCCTGAAAGCCTTGCGGATTGAACAACCATGCGTAATAACCAACCCGTTACACAGCGCGAACGTACCTTCCCCGCTCAGCAACGGTTGATCTCCACCACAGACGCCAAAGGGGTCATCACCTACTGCAACGACGCCTTCGTCGAAATCAGTGGGTTCACCCGTGAAGAACTGATTCGTGCCCCGCACAATCTGGTGCGTCACCCGGACGTTCCGTCGGCCGTGTTCGCGCACATGTGGACCACGCTCAAACAAGGCTTGCCATGGATGGGCATTGTGAAAAACCGCTGCAAGACCGGCGATCACTACTGGGTTAACGCCTATGTGACGCCGGTCTTCGATGGCAGCCAGGTGATCGGCTACGAATCGGTGCGCATCAAGCCCACCGCCGAGCAGATTCGCCGTGCCGAAGCGCTCTATCAACGCATCAACAAGGGCAAGTCAGCCGTTCCCCAGCGCGACAAGTGGCTGCCGGTGCTGCAGGACTGGCTGCCGTTTATCCTGGTCAGCCAGCTGAGCTTCATGATCGGCGCCTCGCTCAACTCCCACTGGGGCTTTGCCCTGGCGGCGGCACTGTCCGTGCCACTGGGCCTACTGGGCCTGAGCTGGCAGCAGCGCGGCCTCAAGCGCCTGTTGCGCCTGGCCGAGCAGACCACCTCCGACCCGTTGATCGCGCAGATGTACACCGACAGCCGTGGCGCACAGGCGCGGCTGGAGATGTCGATCCTCAGCCAGGAAGCGCGTCTGAAGACTTGCCTTACCCGCTTGCAGGACACCGCTGAGCACCTCAATTCCCAAGCGGCGCAGTCCAACACCCTGGCGCACAACAGCTCCAGCGGCCTGGAACGCCAACGCGTCGAAACCGAGCAAGTGGCCACCGCCGTTAACCAGATGGCGGCGACCACTCAGGAAGTCGCCAGCCATGTGCAGCGCACCGCCGATGCCACCCAGGAAGCCAATCGCCTGACCGGGCGCGGTCGTGATATTGCCGGGGAAACCCGCGACGCCATCCAGCGTCTGTCGGTGGCCGTGGGCGAGACGGGCGTGACCGTCACGCAATTGGCCAAGGACAGCGATGAAATCGGCGGCGTGGTGGATGTGATCAAGGGCATTGCCGACCAGACCAACCTGCTGGCCTTGAACGCAGCGATTGAAGCGGCGCGTGCCGGTGAGATGGGTCGCGGTTTTGCGGTGGTCGCCGACGAAGTGCGCCAACTGGCGCAGCGCACGGCTGAGTCCACCGGGCAGATCCACACCCTGATCGCCAAGCTGCAACACACTGCGGCGGCTGCCGTACAAACCATGGACGCCGGGCACCGCCAGGCCGAAGAAGGTGTGGCTCGAGTGATGGAGGCAGACAAGGCGCTGGTGGGCATCAGCGAGGCCGTGGCGAATATTACTGACATGACCACGCAGATTGCTGCGGCCACTGAAGAGCAAAGCGCTGTGGCCGAAGAGATCAGCCGCAACATCAGCACCATCGCGTTGCTGGCGGATCAGACCTCGGAACAGGCCTTGAACTCGGCGCAGTTGAGTGAAGAGCTGACCCATACCGCGCATACTCAGTACTCGCTGGTAGAGCGTTTTAACCGATAAATCGCTATCGCAGGCAAGCCAGCTCCCACAGTGGGATGGGTTCACACATGTTATTTGTGAATACAGTCAAATGTGGGCGCTGGCTTGCCTGCGATGAGGCCCTACAAACCGCCTAAAAACCCAGCCACCTGCACCGCCGCAGCCTCCACATGCTGCTCATGACTAAACCCCGACGCCTTCAACGGCTTCAAATCATGATCCCCCGCCACCAGCCACATCACCTCGATGCTTGGCGACAACACATACCCTTCCACCGCCGCTCGATTCCCCAGCGCATCGCGCTCGCCTTGCACAATCAACGCCGGCGTCTTCAGCTCGGCCAAATGCTCGACCCGTGGCTTTTCCGGCTTGCCCACCGCATAAAACGGATAGCCCAGACACACCAGCCCATCCGCGCCCAATTCATCCGCCAATAAACTGGCCATGCGCCCGCCCATGGACTTGCCGCCAATGGCCAGCTTCCCAGCGACATGACGTCGCACCTCGGCATACACCGCACGCCACGCTTCCAACAGCTTGGGCGCCGGATTCGGCGGGCGCTTACCGCCGTCCACACGGCGCTGAGCCATGTAGGGAAACTCGAAGCGCAACACGTTGACGCCATGCCCGGCAAGGCGTGCAGCCATATCGGTCATGAACGCCGAGTCCATCGGCGCTCCCGCACCGTGGGCCAGAATCAACGTCACAGGTGTACGCCCTGCAAGCGGCGACGCGGCATCCCACAACCAGCCGCGATCGCGCACACACTGCGCCCATTGATCCCCGTCAATACTGGCCTTGTGCTCTTTGCCCATGCTTGCCTCGCTTTTTAGTCTGCCTATAACTCCAGCCCAAGTGCCGCATCTGCTTGGGTTGAACCGTGGATGGGGAACCATGAACACTACTTTAAGTACCGCCTATAACTACAAGGTGGTCCGCCAATTCGCCATTATGACGGTGGTGTGGGGCATCGTCGGCATGGGGCTCGGGGTTTTTCTCGCGGCCCAATTGGTATGGCCTGCACTCAACTTCGATTTGCCCTGGACCAGCTTCGGAAGACTGCGTCCATTACATACCAACGCAGTTATCTTCGCCTTCGGTGGCTGCGCGCTGTTCGCCAGCTCGTTCTACTCGGTGCAACGCACCTGCCAGACCCAACTGTTCGCGCCGAAAATCGCCGCGTTCTGCTTCTGGGGCTGGCAGCTGGTGATTGTGCTGGCGGCCATCAGCCTGCCACTGGGTTACACCACCTCCAAGGAATACGCCGAGCTGGAATGGCCGATCGCCATTTTGATCGCCGTGGTCTGGGTCGCCTATGGCGTGGTGTTCTTCGGCACGGTGATGAAGCGCAAAACCAAACACATCTACGTCGGTAACTGGTTCTTCGGTGCGTTCATCATCACCGTGGCCATCCTGCACATCGTCAACCACGCGTCCCTGCCGGTGAGCTGGACCAAGTCCTACTCGGCCTACGGCGGTGCGACAGATGCCATGGTGCAGTGGTGGTATGGCCATAACGCGGTAGGGTTTTTCCTCACCGCAGGCTTCCTTGGCATGATGTATTACTTCGTGCCGAAACAGGCCGAGCGTCCGGTGTATTCCTATCGCCTGTCGATCGTGCACTTCTGGGCGCTGATCACCCTGTACATCTGGGCCGGCCCGCACCACTTGCACTACACCGCGCTGCCGGACTGGGCGCAATCGCTGGGCATGGTGATGTCGCTGGTGCTGCTGGCCCCAAGCTGGGGCGGCATGATCAACGGCATGATGACCCTCTCGGGCGCCTGGCATAAGTTGCGCAGCGACCCGATCCTGCGCTTCCTCGTGGTGTCGCTGGCGTTTTACGGCATGTCGACCTTCGAAGGCCCGATGATGGCGATCAAGACCGTCAACGCCCTCTCCCACTACACCGACTGGACCATCGGCCACGTACACGCCGGGGCGCTGGGTTGGGTAGCGATGATTTCCATCGGCGCGCTGTACCACATGATCCCCAAAGTCTTCGGTCGCGAGCAGATGTACAGCCTCGGCCTGATCAACGCGCACTTCTGGCTGGCCACCATCGGCACCGTGCTCTACATCGCCTCGATGTGGGTCAACGGCATCGCCCAGGGCCTGATGTGGCGTGCGGTCAACGAGGACGGCACCTTGACCTACTCCTTCGTCGAAACCCTGGTGGCCAGCCATCCAGGCTTCATCGTGCGGCTGGTGGGCGGGGCAGTGTTCCTTAGCGGCATGTTGCTGATGGCTTACAACACCTGGCGCACCGTGCGTTCGGCGCAGCCTGCCGAAGCCGCCACCACTGTGCAGCTGGCCTGAGGAGTCTGTGATGAAACACGAAACAATTGAAAAAAACGTCGGCCTGCTGATGCTGCTGATGGTGCTCGCCGTGAGCATCGGCGGCCTGACCCAGATCGTCCCGCTGTTCTTCCAGGACGTGACCAACAAGCCGGTGGAAGGCATGAAGCCTTACACCGCGCTGCAACTGGAAGGCCGCGACATCTACATCCGCGAAGGCTGTGTGCAATGCCATTCGCAGATGATCCGCCCGTTCCGCGCCGAAACCGAACGTTACGGCCACTACTCGGTAGCGGGCGAAAGCGTGTGGGACCACCCGTTCCTGTGGGGCTCCAAGCGCACCGGGCCGGACCTGGCCCGCGTCGGCGCGCGCTACTCGGACGACTGGCACCGCGCGCACCTGTACAACCCGCGCAACGTGGTGCCGGAGTCGAAAATGCCGGCCTACCCGTGGCTGGTCACGGCGCAGGTCGACAGCAGCAGCACCGAGACCAAGTTGAAGGTGATGCGCACCCTCGGCGTGCCCTACACCGACGACGACATCAGTGGCGCCGTCGCCAGCCTCAAGGGCAAGACCGAGATGGACGCGTTGGTTTCGTACCTGCAAGTGCTCGGCACTGCCATCAAGAGCAAGAGGTGAGCCATGGGATTTGAATTCGATGCAGGCACCATCCGCGGGCTTGGCACGCTGGTCGTCGCCATTGCCTTTATCGGCCTGTCGCTGTGGGTGTTCAACAACCGGCGCACGGCGGATTTCGAGCAGGCGCGCCTGCTGCCGTTCGCCGATGAACCTCTCCCATCCGACACGCAAGAAGCGCCTGAAACAAGGAGCACCCCGCTATGACAGCCTTTTGGAGTGCATGGATCTGCGTACTGACCCTCGGCAGCCTGATCGGCCTGACCTGGCTGTTGATCGGCACCCGCAAGGGCGAGACCAAGGGCAGCGTCGACCAGACCATGGGCCACGCCTTCGATGGTATCGAGGAGTACGACAACCCGCTGCCCCAGTGGTGGTTCATGCTGTTCGCCGGCACCCTGGTGTTTGCCGTCGGCTACCTGATCCTCTACCCGGGCCTGGGCAACTGGAAAGGCATATTGCCGGGCTATGAAGACGGCTGGACGTCGGCCAAGGAGTGGGACAAGGAGATGGCCAGGGCCGACACCAGGTTCGGGCCGATCTTTGCCAAGTTCGCGGCGATGCCGGTAGAAGAAGTGGCCAAGGACCCGCAGGCGCTGAAAATGGGCGGTCGCCTGTTTGCCTCCAACTGCGCGGTGTGCCACGGCTCGGACGCCAAGGGCGCGTATGGCTTCCCGAATCTTGCGGACAACCTCTGGCGCTGGGGCGGTTCGGCTGAGGCGATCAAGGCCACCATCATGGGCGGTCGCCACGCGGCGATGCCGGCCTGGGGTGAAGTGCTGGGGGACGCCGGTGTGAAAAACGTCGCCGCCTATGTGCGTCATGACCTGGCCAAGTTGCCATTGCCGGCGGACAGCACGGCGGATCTCGCCGCCGGCCAAGCCGCGTTCAACACCACGTGCGTGGCCTGCCACGGCCCTCAGGGCCACGGCGTCGAAGCCATGGGCGCGCCGAACCTGACGCAGCCCGCCGGTTTCATCTACGGCACCAGCCTGGCGCAGTTGCAGCAAACCATCCGCCATGGCCGCCAAGGCCAAATGCCGGCGCAGGAAGTGCTGCAAGGCAATGACAAAGTGCACTTGCTGGCCGCTTACGTGTACAGCCTGTCGCACAACGCTGATGGCGCAACGCCAGAAAGCCAACCGGAATAGCCTTTGACTGCCGCTCCCGACCGGGAGCGGCCACTGTGGCGAGGGGGCTTTGTACCCCAGGGGGGCACCGCAGCCCCCCAAAAGTGGGGGGGGGGGCGAGTCCAGCGGGCGCC
>NZ_JAFCTN010000009.1:0-283 GCF_049896045.1 Pseudomonas sp. PWP3-1b2 | reverse complement strand
GCGTTCCCCCCGGCGGGGGTCCACCCCCCCCCCAAAATTTTGGTCGCGCTGCGCACTCCCGGGGTCTCAACACCCAACGCCACAGGTTCACCGGTGACTCGCGACCCTATGTCGCAACCTTCCAAACACCAACTTTCCCCTCCTGCCATTCGGGTCTACGCTTCCCTGCACAGTGGACCGGTTTTGGCGTGCGCGACACCCGTCGTCGCGACCGGAAAAAATTCTGTCCAGTCGATCAGCTTTCAATTTTGGATTTTGTCCTTATACCAAACAGGGAAAAGGC